>JAQVAR010000007.1 GCA_028690725.1 Candidatus Iainarchaeum sp. | reverse complement strand
CTTTTTTGTAATTCTTCCAAAATAACTGACATCAAAAATGATTTACCTGCCCCACTCTGAGCAACAACAGCTAAATGTTTTTGTAATAATTTAGACATATTCAATTTTAATTCAATATCATGAAATTGAATTTTGCCCAAATTTAAACCATCTTTTTCTAAGCCCAAAAATTTTTTTATATTATCATTTTTTGCAACAAAAACTTCTGTACCTGGGGAAGGAGGAAAAGTAGAACGTTGTATTAAACCATTTTTAAAAACCCCCAATGGTTTCGCACTTGCTAAAAGAAATTCCCAATCAGAAGTAGGAAAATTTTTTTCTAATTCAACACCAATCATTTTTACAGAATCAGGCCTTTCAAAATAACGATTTGTTTTAATTAATTCATCAATCATACAAATCATTGTGCCCTCACTATAATTTAGTTCAACAAACATTCCTTTGTGTGCAAAACCATCATTAACAACAAAATTAATTCTGCTTGGAGAAGGACCATCAACTGTTGAAACAATTATTCCTAAGTTAGAAACCATTTTTTGTCACCTTTTTTTTATTTAAAAAATTTAATACTTTTTCGATTTCATTAAAAGATTTTATTTCAAAGTCGGGTTTTACATTAGCGTTATCTAAAATAAAATTATTTCTATTTACTAATACTGAATACATACCAACTTTTTTAGCTCCAAAAATATCTGTTCTTAAAGAATCGCCAACCATTAAGGATTCAAAAGGTTCAACTCCAAATTTTTTCAAAACAAATAAAAAAGCTTCTTTATTAGGCTTTAAACTTCTAATATTAAAACTATAACCTAAAAAATCAAAATATTTATTTAAAGAAAGTTTTTGCTCAATATTACCCGCTAACAAACTTTCAGTATTACTTAATAAAGCTAATTTGTAACCAGAATTTTTTAAATTTGTTAAATTTTTTTCAACATCAGGAAAAAAATGTATCTTATCAAATCTATTAAAATAAATTTCATAAAACATTTTATCCAAAGTAGATTTTTCAATCCCATTAAACGCTAAAAAAAAATCTTTTTTTAATTCGTTAATAGAAGAATAATTTTTTATGTGAGTTGCCCTTTCATAATTTTTTAGAAACTCTTCCTTTGTCAAAAAATTTTTTTTAGTTAATGAAAATAAATGATTAAAATCAATTGTTGCAGGAATAAGAGTTCTCCACAAATCAAAAACAATTAATTTAATCATAATACCACAACAAAATATAAAAAATAAAAACTATTTAAATGGTCTTGAATTCCTTCGCAACCTTATTCTTGCCCCCAACTTATCAATTAATTTATTATAAATAATAGAAATATCATCATCTTTTAAACGAGCCCTCAAATCAGCTTCTATTAAAACAGATGGGTAAGAATACTCTTTGTGTAAAGAGGAAAGAGAATAAACTATTGAAGCAATTTCGTCAACTTTTTCAAAAGGATTTTTTGAAACAAATTCAACCCTCAATGGAAAATCAAAGTTACTTGCTTTCAAATAAAAAACAAAAATATTTTCACTCCATTCTTTTTTATAATCCTTTAAAATAGGATGTTGTTTAATATCAGAAGTATAAGAAAAACAAAAAGTTCTTTCTTTTTTGTTTAATAAAAAGTCTAATAAAAAAGAATCATTTGAATTGTTAAAAGAATCTTTTTCAAACAAATTTTTTGTTTCTAAAAAATTACTCAATATTTGACTAAATCTTTTTCCCCTAGAATCTTCAATGGTAGAAATTAAAATACAATTATTTTCTTCAGCAACAAAATATAATTCTTGAAATAAATCAATTATTGATTTATAATCTGAATTTAAAACAGAATCATTTCTTGGTTTATCTTGATATTGTGGAACAATCGACCCATCAATAAACAAATATTTTGGAAAAAATTTTTTTATTATATCAATTGCTAATTGAACTTCTTTTTTTAACCTTTCAAGAGACACGCTTTGTATTTCTTCATCTTTTTCCAAAGAATTTTTTAATAAAATAGGTTCTGGAAATAATGCTGGAGACGGAAAATAATCTGTTTTTTTCAAAACTGAATTATCATAAGAAAAAATTACCCCCCCAAGTTTTATTAAAATTAAATCTGAAAAATAAATTCTTTTTGAAACAAAACCAGAATCAACACCAGCAATTTTACAAGAAAATACAATATCATTTATTTTTGAAATAAATGTCTCATTATTATTTGGGGATAACATATTTTTTATAGGGTTTAATTTTAAGGCATTTTCTTTATTAGAATTAGTATATTTATTAAATAAAGACAAAGCATCATCTAAAAAAGTATCAAAAACCATAAAATACTTAAAATTAGTTTGTTTAAAATTCTTTCCTATGGATTATGCCGAGCACACGACAAATTTTTAAATAAAACAGATGTTCTTATTTTAGAAGTGATTGAATGAAAGCAAGATTTGAAATAAGAAGTATAAAAGCACAATGGAAACCCCCTTTTAAAAAAGAAATAACAGACGAGGTTTTTGATGTAAAAGAAGAAGAAAAATTTGACAAAATTGTTGGAAATGGAAATAATGAGTATGTATTCAAACTTATTAGCATAAATCAGAACATAGCAAAAGTAGAATATTCAAAATTATTTACATTAAAAACAGGAAACCCCGGAAATTATATAATAAATTTGGTAAAAGATCAAACAATAGATATGACATATTTGTGGGGAGAAGATGGAGTAACAAAAAAAATAACTTATAGAGGAATTGTTGAATTTGCAAATGAAAAATTAGAACAAACAAATAATGAACAAGAAATAAAAGAAAAAGAACAAATAGAAAATTTTGAAAATAAAGAAGAAAATAATTAATAAAAAAACTAATTTTAAAAAAAGAAAAAAATGAATACAAAACATTTAAAAAGGTTATATGAAATAAAATTCATATGAAGTTAGAATACCCGCATAAATGTTTAAATATCCTTGGCAATGAAATTAGAATAAAAATAATTAATTTACTTAAAGAAAAGCCAAGAACGGTTTTAGAAATTTGCGAAAAAACTAGTGAAGAACAAAGCACTATAAGCCACTCATTACAAAAATTAAGAAAATGCAAATTTGTAAATTATAAAAAACAAGGAAAAGAAAGAATATATTTTATAAATAGCAAAATATTTTTTGAAAATTCTAATAAAAATATTCTTGAATTAATTGAAGAACATGTAAAAAATTATTGCGAGGAAAAAAATGAATAAAATAATTTATTTAGACAATTCTGCAACCACACCAACAAGAAAAGAAGTATTAAAAGAAACACAAAAATATTTTTTAAAACAATTTGGAAACCCAAGTTCATTCCATTCTGTTGGATTAGAATCAAAAAAAGCAATTAATAAAGCAAGAAAAAAAATATCAAAAATATTGAATTGTGAAGAAGAAGAAATAATTTTTACAGGGTCAGGAACAGAAAGTATTAACTTAGCAATAAAAGGAATTGCTTTCAGAGAAATATTAAAAGGAAAAAGAGGACATTTTATAACACAAAAAACAGAACATGACGCAGTAATACAAACTATGAAATGGTTAGAAAAAATGGGATTTAGAACAACATATATTAATGTTGATAAAAAAGGAATCATAAAATTAAATGAATTAAAAACTGCAATAAAAAAAGATACTTTATTAGTAAGCATAATGTATGCTAATAATGAAACCGGAGTAATACAACCAATACAAAAAATTTCAAAAATATGTAAAGAAAAAAAAGTTTTATTTCATACTGATGCATGCCAAGGCGCAGAATACTTATTATTAAACACAAAAAAATTAGGAATAGATATGATGACAATTAATGGCAGTAAAATTTATGGTTTCAAAGGAACAGGAGCATTATACAAAAAAAAAGAAATAAAAATTGAACCATTAATACATGGCGGAAATCATGAATTTGGATTAAGATCAGGAACAGAAAATGTTCCAGGAATAATAGCATTAGCAAAAGCATTAGAACTTGCAGAAAAAGAAAAAAAAATAGAAAATAAAAGATTGACAAAATTAAAAAATTATATGATTAACAAAATAAAAAAAGAAATTTCTTTTTCAAAATTAAATGGTTCAACAAAAAGATTACCAAATAATATAAATTTTTCTTTTTTTGGAATAGAAGGAGAATCAACTCTTTTATTATTAAACGAAAAAGGAATAATGGTTTCAACAGGATCAGCATGTTCATCACAATCATTAGAACCAAGTCACGTTCTAACAGCAATGGGAATAAAACATGAAATAGCACACGGAAGTATTCGATTTAGTTTAGGAAAATTTACAACAAAAAAAGATATTGATTATACAATAAAAGAATTAAAAAAAATAGTAAAAAATTTGAGAAAAATTAGTCCAATCTGGAATAAAAAAACAGGGTTGATAAAAAAATGAAATTTGAAGGACAAGATTGGTTTTATTCAAAAAAAGTAAAAGAACATTTTTTAAAACCAAAAAATGTTTTAAAAAACAAAAGCGAAATTAAAAATTACAATGGGTATGGAAAAGTAGGAAATATGAAATGCGGGGACATAATGGAAATGTGGATAAAAATAGAAAAAGGAATAATAAAAAAATGCAAATGGAAAACGTGGGGTTGTGCATCAGCAATAGCATCAACAAGCATGCTATCAATAATAATAACAGAAAAAGGCGGAATGAAAATAAATGATGCATTAAAAATAACAGGAAAAGAAATAACAAAAAGGCTTGGGGGGCTACCACAAATAAAAATACATTGTTCAGTTTTAGGGGATGAAGCATTAAAAGAAGCAATAAAAGATTATGAAAGCAAAAACAATTTATAATACAAATAACTTAGTTAATACATGCCAAGAACAATACAAATAAGCGATAAAAAACCATTATCAATAACTATTTCAAAGAAAAAAATGATTATTGGAAAATGGGCAACAACCTTTTTTTTACCAGAAAAAACGCCAATAGAAAAAAAATACGAATTATCAAAAAAAAGAATTAAAGAAATTAGAGAAAATTGGGAAAAAATAAAAAAGAAAAATCTTCAAAAAACCCCTGAGGGAATAAGAACATTAACTGAATTTTATAAACAAGCCACAAATCATTCAGAATTATACTGGAAGATTTGTTGTGAAAAAATGAGCAAAGAAAAAGGAAAAAATGAAAAATTAGAAAACGAAATGAAAAAAGCTGAAAAAGATTTTAATTATTTTTGGAAAGAATATGAAAAATACAAAAATATTGGCAAAAAAAAACCTTTAACAGTTTCCGAACAAAAAGTAAAACAAGCATTAATAAAAGTTAGACAAAGTAAACAAGAAGTACAACAAATAGAAAAAATGTATGGAAAAAAAAGTTGGCAAGTAAAATACAAAACAATAGAATATTTTGAAAATTTAAAAGAATATCTTTCAGCAGAATCCGCAAATTTGAGAAGCACAATTGAAAAATTTCCAGAAAACAAAAAAATATTATTACAATCAATAGATATAATAGAACAAGAATTTAAAAAAACAACAAAAAGAATTGAAATAATCAAAAAAAGTCTTTGAAACAAAAAAAGCAACAAATTTTAAATATTTGAATAACACAATATTATTATGAAAAAAAGAAGTACTAATTTGAAATTTAATGGGCAATTTATTGTTAGTAGAATTGGATGTTTAGAACACGCAATGCAAAAAAAACTTATTAAAAAAAAAATAACAAGCCCAAAAGAAAAAATAAAATATATTGAAAAATTAAAAAAACAAAAAGAAAAATGGGAAAAAATTTGGAAATATCTTAACAAACAATTACATATCAAAAAAAATAGTAAAAATATTGACAAAATAAAGGAAGCTATTATTATGTGCGAACAAAATTTTAAAAAAGCTGATCAAAGAATTGAAAATCAAAAAAAAGAACTAATCAAACAATTACAAGAATAGAAATAACATTAAAACAATTTATAAATTAAAATACCTTTTTTAAACTTCTATACATAAGAATAGGTATGGAATTAGTACAATATATAATAATTAATAATTCGTTAGGAATGAAAAAAGGAAAAATGGTTGCACAAGGTTGCCATGCTTCAATAGCAGTATTAGAAAAAGTTAATTTAAAAATAATTAATGAGTGGAAAAACCAAGGAATGAAAAAAATTGTTTTAAAAGTAAATTCAACAAAAGAGTTATTAGAATTATTTCAAAAAATAAAAAAAGAATTACCATGCGCACTAATAACAGACGCCGGAAAAACTCAAATAGTTAGTGGAAGTAAAACTGCCTTTGCTTGTGGACCAATAGAAGAAGAAAAAGGAAAAAAATATTTTGGGGAATTAAAACTCTTATAATAAAACAAACTTGTTTTTAGGAAAAGTGAAAAAATGTTTAAAGGATTTTTAAAACATATAAACAATGTTATAAATGAGAGCGACATAATTTTTGAACTTATTGATGCAAGATACCCAGAAAAAACAAGAAACTACGAATTAGAAAAAAAAATAATAAAAAAAAGAAAAAAATTAGTAATTCTAATAAATAAATCAGATTTAGTGGAAAAAGAAAAAATAGAAGAAGAAAAAGAAAAATTGAAAAAAACAATAAAAGCAAAAATAATTTTTGTATCTGGAAAAAACAAAAAAGGAATAAATTTAATAAAAAAAGAAATAGGTATTTTGAAAACAAAAAGAACATTAATAGTTGGAATAATTGGTTACCCAAATACTGGAAAAAGTACTTTAATAAATTCAATAACAGGCAAGGGAAAAGGAAAAGTTGCTACTTCTAAAAAAGCTGGTTTAACAAGAGGATTACAAAAAATAAAGCTTAATGAAGGAGTTTATTTAATAGACAGCCCCGGCATAATACCAAGAAAAAAAGAAGAATCTGATTTATTTCTAGTTAATTCTAAAAACCCAAATCAAATAAAAGATATTGAAGGAGTAGCATTTAAAATAATAAAAGAATTAGGAATAGAAAACATAAAAAAATATTTTAAAATAATCGAAAAATGTAATGAAGAAGAATTATTAGAAATAATAGCAAAAAAACAAAATTTTTTATTAAAAAAAGCAAAACCAGATACAACAAAAGCAGCAAGATATTTGTTAGAAAAATATCAAAAGGATGGGTTGAAATAAATGCCACAAAAATATTTACCAACTGGTGAAAAAAAGTTTTTAAAAAAAGTATTGATAAAAAAATAAATAAAGAAATTGGAAAACAACTTGATGAAAGATTTTTAACAAAAAGAGTAATAAAACATTATTAAAAAATAAGACCAGACCTAAAAGAAATAGAATTGGCTGCTGAATGGTAAATAACAAAAAAATTAGTCTAAAGAATTTATTAATTCAATAATTTTTTTTAAATTAACCTTATTTTTTAACGATTTCTCTTTTTCCAAACGCAATTTGAATTCTTGTACAAGTTCTTCATCATTAAAACGCATAAAAGATATGTGAGAAAAAACAATTATAAAGCAAACTAATAAAGATTAATAAAAAAAATTATAACATTGATTGTTGACCAATAATAACGTTTAAATCAATAGCGTGTTTTTTGGCATTATCCAAAGAAAGCATATAATTTTTTCCAGCCAAATGAAAAATTTCAGGAGAAATGAAAAGCCAACCCTTATTAGGAATTTTCCAAGCAACAACAAAAATAGCCCCTGCTTTTTTAGCCCAAGAAACTTCTTCATCCATCTGCTCTTTTTGAATAGGTAAATAAGCTCCTTTTCTTGCTTTACATTCAAAAGCAATTATTTTTCCATTTAAAAGAGCAACAACATCAGGACAAGGTAAAGGATTCACACCAGAACCAGCAACACGTAAAACAGCAAAACCCCTACTATCAAGCATTTTTATTAATTCTCTCTCAGCATTAGCACCCTTATCATATCTTGTCATAATTAAACAATATTACAAAAGAAATTTAATAAGAGTGTAAAAAAAATACTATTTTTAATAAAAAAGGTAAGTTTAAAACCCTTACATTATAAAAAATTATGTAGGAATTAGGATTCATAATGGAAAAAACGGTTATGAAATTAAAGGTTTCGACCGGAAAAACCAGTGTCCAATTAAAGTTGGACGAAAATGAAGAAGTATTATTAATTGATATTAAAAGCAACCCAGAAAAGGGAAAAGCAAATAAAGAGATAATAAAAGAATTAAAAAAACTCTTTAAAAGTGAAGTAAAAATACTTTCAGGATTAAAAAATAAAAAAAAAGTTGTTGAAATTTGTTCTAGCAAAGAAAAAATATTCAACAAGATTAAATCCTAATTCTACAAAAAAATAAAAAAAAATAGGACGTGAAATAATGGCAAAAACATATTTAAATACTATAAAATATGAAATAAAAGCAACATATGAAGTTGATGGAGTAGTTGAAAAACCAGATATAATAGGCGCAATATTTGGGCAAAGTGAAGGCTTGTTAGGAGAAGATATGGATTTAAAAGAATTACAACAAGCAGGAAAAATAGGTAGAATAGAAATAATTGTAAACAAATCAAAAGGAAAAACTAGTGGAGAAATAATAATCCCAAGTTCATTAGACCAAATAAAAACAAGTATTTTAGCAGCAACAATAGAAACAGTAGAAAAAGTTGGTCCATGTGACACAATAGTAAAAGTACTAAAAATAACTGATACAAGAAAAGAAAAAAGAGAAGTTATTACAGATAGAGCAAAACAATTATTAAACAGAATGCAAAAATTTGAAGGAATAGAAACGGCAGAAATTGCAGACAACATAAAAAGCCAAATAAGAACAGCAAAAATAATAAGTTTAAATGGTTTACCCGCAGGCCCAGAAGCAAAAATGAACAAAGAAATAATAATTGTTGAAGGAAGAGCAGATGTAATAAAATTATTAAGTTATGGAATAAAAAATGCTGTAGCAATGAATGGAAGCAATATTGAAAGAGCATTAATAGAATTGTGCAAACAAAAAACAGTAACATTACTTATAGATGGTGACAGAGGAGGAGAATTAAACGCAAAAAAATTAGCAGCATTAGCAAACATTGATTTTATTGCAAAAGCTCCAGATGGAAAAGAAGTTGAAGAACTAGCACAAAAAGAAATATTACAAGCATTAAAACGAAAAATTCCAACAAGCGATTATCTACGAGGAAAAAATAATTCATATCAAAATTATGAACAAAGACCAAACTATAACAATTATAGAACAAATAACAATTATAACAAATTTAATAGAAATAATAGAAACGAAAGATATGATAACAGAAGAAACAATTATAACAATTGGAATACAAATAGAAATGAAAGACCTTTTGAACAAAGAAATTTTGACCCATTCAAAGGAAATTATAGACCAAAACCAATTAATGAAATAAAAAAAGAAGAAATACAAACACAAACAATACAAAAAGAAACAATAACAAAAAAACCATTAGAACAAAAAAAAGAAATAAAAGAAATTGAATCAATAAAAAAAGATTTTGAAAAAATAAAAGGAAGTTCTAAAGCAAGATTTTATGATGAAAAAAACAAAAAAATCAAAGATATACAAATAAAAGAAATAATACCAACAATAGAAAAAAGCAGAAAAAAAATAACTACAATAATATTTGACGGAATAATAACAAAAAGACTAATAGAAACAGCAGAAAAAAACAATATAAAAAATATTATTGGAGTAAAAAAAGGTTCTGCAAAATCAGAAAAAATTAATATATTAACAATGTAAAAAAAAATGAAAATAAAATAGGAAAAAACCCTATTTTATTTTTTCTTTTTAGATTTAAAAATTCTTTTCAACGAATTATTCTTGTTTAATGGAATTTCTATTTGTTCAACAGGAACAACTATTGAAGAAGAGTTAAATAAGAACAATGCAAATAAGAAAATTATTGCCCAAACAAAGAAAATACTAACAGGAGTAGTAAAAGCAGTCCAAAATTGTCTTGAAGTAAGATACATTTTGCCCCCAGTCACCTGTGCACCGGTTATTTGATAAAGAGAATTTTTACAATCCTGATATTTTAATTCTGAAAGGATTGCATCCAAACCTTGAACTTCTCCTTCAATACTATATGCTTTATCAATACAAACATTAAATTCTTTAACCGCAGTCCACGAATCAAACATTACAGCGCCTGATTGAATTAACATTAAAATAGAAATTACTATTAAAAAAGCACCAACCAATCTTGGAAGTTGAGCACTCTTTGAACCAATCTTGAATAAAACAATTTTTTTCAAAGTATCACCTAGATTAATAAAACAAAAACTTATATTTAAAGCTTCGTAAAAAGCAATAAACAATACAAAACCAAAAATAAAGCAAAAGAACATTTAAAACAAGACAATAAAAAATTGTAAGTTATAAAAAAGCTTAAGGTTTAAAAAGAAACTGTTGAATAAATTTTTTAGCTCAATAAGAGTACCAAAAGTACTCAAAAGAATATTAATTAAAATGGGCCGGTGGTCTAGCGGCTATGACATTACCCTTACAAGGTAAGAATCGGCGGTTCGAATCCGCCTCGGCCCATTAAAAAAAAAGATAAGACAAAAAAATAAAAAGGGCAAAAACAATAATTAATAATGCGAAAAATTATAATAATTCTTTTTATCTTTTTGATAATAACAATTGTTTTTGCAGAAAGCTTTTATCCAACAACAATTAACGAATTAGACGCCAACATAAAAATTTATGGATTTGGAGAAGTATCTAACTTAGAAGAAGGCCAAGAAGTTACTTTTCAAACAATAACCTTTAAAGAAACAGAATTTCAAAAAGTAAGAATTTTAAAAGAAGCATTATATATTAACAATAAAACAATTTACCCAGAATATGTTTTTGACGAATTTGATAACAAACATATAAAATTTAGAATAACTGAAAACGGAGAATTTAATTACGAAATAATTGCACAAGTACAAACAACAGCATTATTACACAAAATAGAAGATATTAATATAGGGAATTACCCAGAAAATATAAAAAATTTTACACAAAGAAGCGAACTTATTGAAAGCACTTCAACAGAAATTCTCACAATAGCAAGTAACAAACTAATAAACAATAATTTTACTGAAATATTAAATCAAACAATTTTTTGGGTTAACGATTACGTTGAATATGCACAAGGAGAAGAATTTTATCAATATTATTTATTACAAAAATCTGCAATTGATACACTATTATCAAAAAAAGGTGTTTGTGATGAATTTGCAAATTTAGCAGCATCGTTATTAAGAGCAAAAAATATTCCAACAAGACTAGTAATAGGAGTAACCTTTGATGGATTAGAATGGGGAAACCACGCTTGGCTAGAAGCATACCACGAAAATTATGGTTGGATACCATCAGACCCAACATTTAGAGAAGCAGGATTTGTTGACGGAACACACATAAAAATGGGTTCTTTTACAGATATAACTTTATCACAAGCAAAAGCAATATTTCCTTCCAACGCAAGCATAACTTTTCAAACACAAACCCTTCCAGAAGTACAAATAAATTCAAAAAAGTTTTTCTCACATATTGACTTAAAATGGAATGAAAAAAAATTAAAAGCAAATCAATGGAATGAAATTGAAATTGAAGTAACAAATAAAACAAATGGATTACTAACAATTCCAGTAAAAATACTAACAAATTATGATAGCATAGAATTTTATAAAAAATATAATTCAAACATATTCTTTTACGACAAAACAAAATCAATTTCATTAAAAGGAGGAGAAAAAGGAAAAATGGTTTTTAAAGTGTACCCAAAAATAGATTTAAAAAACAATGAAATTGCATCAGGACAATTAACATTTAATAGTTTAACAGAACCACACACCATAAATTTTGAAATAACTCCTTCAGAAGAAAAACATAATGGAGAAGTAATAGTAAAAGATATTACTCCAATAAGCACAGTAGACAAAATGAGATTTGAAGTAAACATTTCAAACAATACAAATAAAGAAGAAGAAATAAAAATAACAATCAATGATTCAAACAGTGATTATAAAATTGGGGCATTTCAAAACGTGTGGATAAGAAAAGAAATTGAATCAGATAACAATACTTATTTAATAAAAATAATTACCCCAACAGAACAATATTCTCAAAAAATATACCAAGCAATACAAAAAATTATTCAAATAGAAGACACAAAAACAAAAGAAACAACAATAACACAAGAAATTGAAACAGAAAAACAATCATTATTTGAACAAATAAATATTATTGAAATAATGATTTTTGCAATGTTACCAATAATAGCAATTATTTTATTAATATTATTTGCAACAAGAAAAAAATATGTTTGATAGAATAATTTAAAAACATTCCAAAAAACAATCATATCTAAGACAATATTAGAAATATTGTAAAAAAAATATTGCGGGCGTGGTATAGTTGGTTATTACACATCCTTGCCAAAAGAATTAGAAAAAACACTCGTTGAAAAAAGCGAGTTACAATTAGGCTGTAACTTGGGTTCGAATCCCAGCGCCCGCATATAAGTCTCTTGATAAAGGAACTTTTCCAAAATTAATAAATTTGTTAAATTTAAACAAATGCTTTTCATTTTTTGGTTTAACTATTTTAAAAAAGTCTATGGCTGAATCTCCAAAAAACCAAATGTCATTTTTTCCCATTTTAGGATTAAGTCCAATATTTTTCATCAAAAAATAAACTTGCTTTAAAAAATTTGGGCTATTACTAGTAAAACCTAATTGTATTGAATTAACATGATGTTTGTGAACACCCCCATCAGTATCAAATAAACCTCTAATAAACGCAATTGAATTTTCCTCGTTATTCTTAATCCAAAAAGGAATAACTAATTTGTTTTTCTTTTTACCCACAGGAAAACTATTATTTTTTGAAAAAAAGTTAAATAATTTTTTTGAATAAACCCAACAATGGATTGCTCCTTTTTGAAATCTTATTTTTGGAAAAACACCAAATAAATCAACAAAAAACCAAAAAACAATTTCTTTAATATATAAATAATCTAAAAAAGCATCACAAGTAATATAAACTGAATAATTATTTTTTGAAATACACCCATCTCCAAACAGAATCCCAAAAAATTCTGCAAGATATTTATTTTTTTTAGGAAAATTAATATTTTTAATCCCATGCGAAATTAAAACACAATTTAAATTAAAATTTTCTATATTATCATTTGAAACAAAACAAAGTTTTCTTATTTTATTTAAAGGCATTTTACAAGAATCATTACAATAAAAAAATATCATGCTACGATTAACCCTTAAAATTTTTGCCATCTCAACCCAAGTAATTTTCATTTTATTTTTAAAATAACTAAGTAATTTTTTTTGTTGACCATTGCACAAATTCAAAAATAATTCTTCCATTAGAAAAATAAAAAAAACACAAATAAATATTTATTGTAAGCGCTATGCCACGGCAAAAAGTTTAATAAAAAACAAGTTTGCAATAAGGACGAGGCCCGGGTTCAATTCCCGGCAGTCGCATAAAAAAATTATTTTTTTCGATTTGATTTTTTAACACGCAACTTTTTTTTCACTAATTTTTTCTTTTTAGTTTTCTTCTTTAAAATATTTTTGTTAGCAACATTTTTTTTCTTTATTACAACAGAAGGTTTATTTATTTTACTTGCTAGGACACGCTTTATCCTATTATTAGATTCATATTGTTGATTTAATTGCAAATATGTTTCCATAAAACCAAAATAATAACCAACTAATGCTGGTGCCAAAGCAAACAATGTTGCAAAGGTCATTGCTAATCTATAAGACAAGGACAATGTTAAATAATTTATTAAAAGTAAATTTGATAATGCCCCAAGAACAATACTAATAATAATAAAAATAACTACAACAGAAGCAATATTAAAAAAATAACTAAAAAAGACTTGCCAAAATTTACTATAAGTTAAATACCAAGACAAATTAATAGCTTCTTTTATCGAACAATCTTTATGATAAAAAATAACTAATGAAAAAGAAACTCTTATAGCATTATATAAGATCAGACCAACATAACAAATAATAAAAATAAAAAGAGAAACTAAAATAAATTGTGAAATTATTATAGAATTATAATAATACAAAAGAATTGTTCCTAAAATTAAAAGAATTTGAGTAAACCTATATTTTTTATTTTTATTCCAAATAAAAACATAAAATAATTCACAAAAAACTAAAAAAACAGTATCAATAAAACGAGTAAAAGAAATATTTTTAGAATTACAATTTTTTTTATTCAAAGTAAAACAAGTTAATAATAACAAACCAAGAATTACTAAAAAATATGTTATTACATAAAGTGTTTGAATAGCCCAAGAAAAATTATAATAAAAAAAACCAGATTCAAAAGCAAACGGAACTAAAAATAATACTGGTAAAGAAAGCCAAAAAAAGAATACAAACCAAATAGCTTTTGAAAAAGAAAACCAATTATAAGTTGCATTAATTATCCTATCATAATCCATAGTAGAATAACACACTTGTGATTTTTAAACTTTTTCTTATTAGAGAATTAAATCAATTTCACTTTTAATTTGAGAAAAAACATTTTCTATTGAAAGATTAGCATCAATTATCTTTATTTTTTCATTAGGAATTTTGTTTGGTAAATCTAGAAAATATTTTCTCAAATTAGAAATAAAAATTTTTTCCCTAAATTTATCAGAATCCTTCCTTTTACCATCTTTAGCATTTCCAATTCTATTATACGCTTCATCAGGAGAAACATCAAAAATTAGCGCAAGATCGGGAGATAAAAAATCTTTGTGTCTAGAAAAAACTTTTTCAAAAATAGTTCCTTGAACTGTTTGATAAGCAATAGAAGAATACTTATAACGATCACAAAGAATAATAAAATTTTTTCCCAAAGCAGGTTTAATAATTTCTTCAATATGCCATTGTCTATCTAAAGCAAATAATTCAAATAATTCATCCTTAAAATCATCACTAGTTTTTTGTTGCTTAAATAATTCTCTGATTTTTAAACCATAAGGCCCATTAGTTGGTTCATCAGTAATAAGAATATTATCAAATTTCTTATCTTTATCAAAAATATATTCAAAAACTTTTTTTATTTGAGTTCCTTTTCCAGAACCAGGCAAACCATCAAAAACAATAAATTTTCCACTCATACAAAAAAATGAATACAAACAAATTAAAAACAATATTGTATTAATAGAAATATGCACTTCATAAGAAAAATAAAAGAAAAAATTTTTAGAAAAAAAATAATTAAACCAAAAAAAATTGGAATAAATGATAAATTAGAAAATGGATTAAGAAACATAAATGCAACTCCTGAAGAAAAAATTATAATACAAGAAATGATGAAAAGTGCTTTTGAAAGAGTTGAAAAAAGAAGAATTTTTAGAGCAAAAGGAACATATCTTGAAGATGAACACAATATTGAATTAACAAGACAAGCATTTAAATTACTTGGAAAAAAAAGGGCAAAAAAATTTTTTAATTATATGAATAATTAAAACAATTAATTTATACATAACTGAGGTTTTGTTTAAAAATAAAACCCTTGAGAGAATATTTGATTCGTTGGCAAAGCAAACGAATTTAAAAATAATAAAAGCGTCCGTGATGTAATGGTAGCATTGGAGCCTTCCAAGAGTATTATTAAAGCTCGCAATTTAGTATTTGTTAAAACAAGTGCTAAAAACTATGTTGGTTAAAAAAAATCAAAAGCTAGCTCTTCGTCGGGGTTCAAATCCCCGCGGGCGCATACAAAAACAATCTTTTTAATTAATATCTAATTCTAATTAATATTGTTATGAATGACAAAACACTAGTTTTTTTAGCAGATAAAAAAAATGTTTTACTAGCAATGAAAAAAAAAGGTTTTGGTAGCGGAAAGTGGAATGGCTACGGTGGCAAAGTAGAAAAAGGAGAAACTATACTAAAAGCAGCAATAAGAGAGTTAAAAGAAGAATCAGGAATTGAAGCAAAAGAAAAAGAATTAGAATTTGTTGGAAAAATAAGTTTTGTTTTCTTAGAAAAACCAGAATGGAATCAAGACGTTCACATATTTTTAATAAAAGAAATAAGAAAAGCAATAGAAACAGAAGAAATGAAGCCAAAAATATTTAAAAAAAATAATTTACCATTCAAACAAATGTGGGATGGAGACAAACATTGGATTCCAATAATATTAGAAAAAAAAGAAATAATTGCAAAATTAGAATTTGTTGGAAAAGGAGTATTTAAAAAAATAATATTTGAAAAACCATTTAAAAAAACAATAATAAAACAAGAGAATATTTCAGAAAGACAAAAAATAGCTTTAGAAAGAATAAATATATTATTTGAATTAGCAAGAAAACAAAAAGAAGAAAGTTTGAAAAAAAAATATTTGAAATTAGCTAAAAAAATTGGTGAAAGAACAAATGTTAGCATACCAAAAGAATTAAAAAAAATTTTTTGTAAAAAATGCTTTTCAATGAAAATAAAAAAAATTGAAAAAAAACCATTTATTATAACAAAATGTGAAGAATGCGGATTTGAAAAAAAATATTCTTTAAAATAAAAAAATATTAAAAAAACAAGCATTTAAAAGACTTTTTTGTAGGAATTAAATTAGCTAATGGCTCTTTAATCAAACAGGATTAAATTGAGCAAATAGCACTGAAAGAGGTGAAATAATGGGAGTATATGATGTACCCTCAAAGTATTTGATTGAGGAGATAGCAGAGAAAATAAAAACAGAAATAGAACAACCAGATTTTATAGGATTTATTAAAAGTGGAGTTCATAAAGAAAGAGCCCCACAAAGAGAAGATTGGTTTTATGTAAGAATGGCAAGCATATTATATAGAACATTAAAATGGAATGTAATAGGAACTGAAAGACTAAGAAGTTATTATGGTGGAAGAAAAAGAAGAGGAGTAAAAACAGAACATTTCAGAAAAGCAAGTGGAAAAGTAATCAGAATAGCAGTACAAAAACTAGAAGAAAAAGGATATTTAGAAAAAGCAAAACCAAGAGGAAGAAAGTTAACAGGAAAAGGGAAAAAACTTTTAAATGAAATGTCAAAAATAGTTGAAAAAGGAATCAAAGAAGGAAAATATGATAAAAAAGATAAAACAAAAAAAGATATGAAACAAGCAAAAGAAGTACATGATGCTTTAAAAAAACAAGAAACCCCAAGAAAAGAAGAAGGTGGTAAAAAATGAGCAGAAATAAAGACAAAGAATTTAAAGATTTTCAAATAAGCGAAAGAAAAAAAATTGGTTCAGGACTAACAAGTGCTCCAGTATGGTTAATGCAAAAAGCAGGAGAAAGACTTTGGAACTCAAGACAAAAAAGAACATGGAAGAACATTGATTTAGGAGATAGATTCAAAAAACATGTAACAAAACAAGCAAAAAAAAGAATAAAAAGCGGGGACCATAAAAAAGGAGGAAGAATATAATCAAACAGAGGATTATATTTGACCAAGGAGGGATAAAAAATGGCAAAAGAATTTAAAGAAAAAATAATCACAATAAATTTTAGGAAAGTATTTGAAAAACCAGCAACAAAAAGAGCAACATCAGCATTATTTGCATTAAAAAAAGCTGTAAGAAAAGAAACAAAAAAAGAAAATATTAAAATAAGCAATCAAGTTAATGAAGAAATATGGCAAAACGGATTATTCAAGAGTTTAAGAAAAATAACCGTAAAATTAGTTTCTGACAAAGAAATTATACGAGTATTAATGCCAACAGAAAAATTTGAAGTAAAAGAAGAAAAAGAGAAAAAAACAATAAAAGAAAAATTAGAAGAAAAAAAAGAAACAATAACAAAAAAATAATTGTTATTAGTTAATATTATGCAATTAAAAAGAATAAAAATACTTGGTTCAAATTATATTGGTTTATTTGCAATAGCAAATGACAAATTATGTTTTGTACCAAATTCAATAGAAGAAAAAATAGAAAAAGAAATAGAAAGAATATTAAATGTTAAAACAATAAAAACAAGTATTTATGACAGCGCATTAATAGCAGTGTTCGCAAAAATGAATAATAAAGAAATAATCCTGCCAAATTTTGTAACAAATAGAGAAATAAATGAAATAGAAAAAGAAATAAAAGTAAGATTAATAGAAACAGAACACGCATTAGGAAATTTAATAGAGATAAATGACAAAAACGCAATAATATCAAAAACTTTAAATGAAAATGATATTAAACAATTGAAAAAAACAAAATTAAAAATATTACAAACTAATTTGGCAAAAACAGATGCTATAGGATCATCAATAATAATAACAAACAAAGCATTTCTAATAAGCCCAAATGCAACAAAAGAAGAGGTTAAAAAAGTACAAGACTCATTGAATATTAAAGGCGGGGCATCAACAGCAAATACTGGAGATTCATTCATTAGAAATTCAATAATAGCGAACAAAAATGGAATATTAGTAGGAGAACAAACAACAGGACATGAAATGAATAGAATAGAAGAAGTTCTAGGACAGGAGGAATAAAAAATGAAAAAATTTGAAGTAAAAGGAGAATACAAGCAAAAAAATGAAAAAAACAAATTTGTAAAAATTATTAACTGTAAAAATCAAGAGGATGCAAAAGAAAATGTTTTCTCACTAATTGGGGGAAAACAAAAAATACCAAGAAGAAACATAAAAATTTTAGAAATAACAGAGGTGACAAAATGACACAACAAATAAACGAACAACAATTAATACAAATAGCACAAAGAGAAGAAAGAGTTTTGCAAACCCAACAAAACTTTTTACAAAATTTAAAAAATGCTTTAAAAGAAACTCACGAAACAATAGAAGGATTAAAAGAAATACAAAAAAATGAAAAAAATGTTTTTTTTAGAATAGGACAAGGCGTTTTAATTGAAGCAGAAATAAAAAACAAAGATAAATGCAAAAGAATATTTTCAGAAAATGGTTACAAAGAAACAAAAACAGAAGATACTATAAAATGGTTGGAAAAAAGAAAAGGAAATTTAGAACAACAAGCACAAAAAGTACAAACAGAAATAATTAAAAATGAACAAAAATTAGTTGAAATAATTAATATGATAAAACAAATACAACAAGAAAAAAGTAAAAATATTAGTGTGAAATAAAATGTTTGGTTTTCTTAAAAAAAAATTATCTACTTTCGGAGAAAAATTAAAAAAAAATGTTGAAAAAAAAGAAGAATTTGAAAAACCACTTGAAAAAAAAATAAAACAAGAAATTGTTCAAAATATAGAAGAAACACAAGAAATAGAAAAAACAATAAAAAAATCAAAACAAATTGAAAAACCAAAAAAAAATAAAGAACATTTTGAAGAAATAAAGAGAAACGTTGAAATAAAAAAAGTAGAAGAAGACAAAAGAGAATTAAAAGCAAACATTAGTACAAAAGGAAAAATAAAAAGCTTTTTCTCAAAACAAATAGAAATAAAAGAAAATGATATAGAAGAACTAATTTTTGAATTAGAATTAAGTTTAATAGAAAGTGATGTTGAACAAGAAACAGCAAAAGAAATAACAGAACAAATAAAAAATAAACTAATAGGAAAAAAGATTTCAACAAAAAACTTAAATGAATATTTAAAAAAAATAATAAATGAAATATTACAAGAAATGATGACAACACAAAAAATTGATTTGTTAAAAGAAATAAAAATAAATAAAAAACCGTACAAAATTATTATGTTAGGACCAAACGGAGCAGGAAAAACAACATCAATAGCAAAATTAACATACTTGTTTCAAAAAAATGGTTTGACTTGTGTTTGGGCAGCATCAGATACTTTTAGAAGCGGAGCAATAGACCAATTAAATGAACACGCTCAAAAATTAAATGTAAAAGTAATAAAACAACAATATGGCGCTGACCCAGCAGCAGTAGCATTTGATGCTATTAAAAGTGCTGAAGCAAATAAAAATGATGTTATATTAATTGATACCGCAGGAAGACAAGAAACAAACAAAAATTTAATGGAAGAATTAAAAAAAATAGAAAGAATAATAAAACCAAATTTAAAAATTTATGTTGGAGAAGCATACACTGGGCAAGGATTATTAGAAATGGCTCGAGAATTTGACGAAAAAATAGGAATAGATTGTTTTATTTTAACAAAAATTGATACTGACGCAAAAGGCGGGACAACAATATCCCTATTATATAAAACAAAAAAACCAATTATTTTTATTGGAACAGGACAAGAATACGAAGATTTTAAAGAATTTGAACCAGAATTTATTTTAAAAAGAATAATATGAAAACAAAAAAAAAAATAAATTTAACCCAAATAAAATTAAATATTATTTTAACAAATAAAAATAATTTGTATATTAATTAGTTTTTAAAAAAATTATTTTAATTTTCCCAATACAATTTTGGAAAATCATTAATTTGTTCAACCCAAATATTCTCAAAATCCCAATTAGACAAAAA
>JAQVAR010000061.1 GCA_028690725.1 Candidatus Iainarchaeum sp. | reverse complement strand
TGCATGAATTAAGGCCAAAGTAGTATTACTACACCCATTTTCTTTTTTTTGAGCTAGATATCCAATCAAATCTCTTTCATTTATTTCTTCTGGTTTTTTATTAATATAATTAAGTATTTCTTTAATATATAAAATATAAATTTTTAATGTCTTTTCTGAATACCCTGATATTATTAAATCTTGTTTAATTTCTTTCAAATATTTTTCAAAATTAAATTGATTATTTTCTTGCATAATAATATTTGTTATTTGAAGTTAATATATTTATTTTTATTATAAAAGTAAGGTTTTTAAGCGCAATATGTATAATTTTTTTATGAATAAATTATTAAAAAAACCTGTTGAAGGAAGAAAGCTTCCTGATACTCCAGATATGAAAGCTTGGCGCGAAGAATTTGAAGCAATGTCTAAAGAAGAACATTTAGCTAAACTAAAAGCATTGGGTTTAGATGATAATGAATTAGCAGAATTTGAAGAAATGGAAGAAAAAGGAATTCCAATAGAAGATAAATTAACTCATGAAAACAAAGAATTAAAAGAAAAAAAAGTTAAGTTAAAAAAATAGTTTTTTTTTTAATTATATTTTTTTTAAATAATTTGTAAAATCTAATTATTTTTTTTAAGTCTTTGTTTCATTCAAATTAATTATTAATAAAATTATTTTTCTAAATAAATTGTTTGTGTTGGAAAAGCAAATTCTATTTTATTTTTTTCAAATTCTTTTTTTATTTTTAATCCTATTTCATCTTTTGCTTTTACCATGTCCCCCCACGCACCAGTTTTAGTAAAAAACAAAACTAATATGTTTAATGAAGAGCTTGCAAATTCATCAAATGCAACAATTGGTTCTTTTTCACACAAATCACAATCTTCAATAGCTTTTATAATAATTTTTTTTGCTTTTTCTATTTTTGTTAAAGGTGTATTATAAGTTACTCCTATTTTCCAAACAGTTTTTCTTTTTGTAGCAGAAGAAATATTAGTAGTTATACTTTCAGCTAACTCACTATTTGGAACAGTTACAAGTCTTTTTTCTAAATTTCTTAATCTAGTGTGCATAATACTAATTTCTTCAACAGTACCAATATTATTACCAAATTCAATTGTGTCTCCTAATACAAAAGGTTTACTAAAAAGAATTGTTAACCCACCAAAAGCATTTGAAATTGTTTTTTGTGCTGCAAAAGCAAAAGCTAATCCACCAATCCCCAATCCTGCTAATAATGTAAAAACATCTATTCCAAAATTGTCTAAAGCAATTATTAATGCTAAAAGAATTGCTGTTATTTTGAGTAATTTACTTAATAATTGAACTATTTGGTCATCATATTTTGTTTTTGTTTTTCCAATAATTGGTTTGAGAAGAAAATTCAAAAGAACATCTATTAATCTTATTATAATCCAAACTATTGCTATTAAAATGAGGATTTTTATTATATTTATAAAATAAAAATTGATTATTGTATCAAGTACTAAAAAGAAATAACCTAAATAAATTCCTAAAATAATCATCATAAATGCGAGCGGTTCTTCAATCATATCAATAATTTTATTATCAATGTCTCCTTTGGTTTTGTTTGTTATTTTTCTTCCAAATCCTTTTGAAAAATAAATAATTGTTTTTGTGATTAAAAAGAAAATAATTATTGTTAAAAAGAAATAAATCCAATTTAACAAAGGATTACCAAAATAAATAATATTCAAAAAGTCAAGGTTCATAATCTTTTCAAGAACTAAATGTTTATAAAATTATTAATTATTTTAAATAAAAAATTTTATTAAAACAAGGAGTATTATAAAAAAAAGGAATATTTTGTTTAAAAACACCAGTTTTATGTATATATATAGTTAAATTAGTATGTAAAGTAGATTAAACACATAAAAAGGTTTATATATAACTTATGGTGCATTACTTATGGAGCTACTTTTTGAGAATTATAAATATTATTTGTGAGGTGAGTCAATGGGTAATGTATTATTAGATTTAGGTGTGGATGAAGAAATGAGATTAAAACTTCTTCAAGAAGAACAAAAATTGAGATCAAAACAACCTGAAGCTTGGACAAAAACAAAATTTAGAAAGTATGCTAATTTTGGTAGAAATAGAGTTAAAGAGGAAGCAAGCCTTTCAATTAAATAAAAAAATTTTTTTAAAAAATTATTGAGGCCATGGGCCTCAAAATTATATTTTTATTCAACAATATCTAATTTTCCCATTTTTCCAGTACTTATTTGAATTTGTCCTTGAAACTCGCTCGTCCAACCATTAGTAATTTTTATTTTGTTTCCTTCTTTTATTTGTGAACATTGTTCATTCCAAAGTGTAACAGAAATTTCGTTTCCATCAGAATCTTTTGCTGCACAACTACAAACTTTTCCAGAACCATTTGCATTAGCAAACTCTCGTTCTTCTCCTTTAGAAACAATTTCTAACTCAATTTCTTCAACACCCATTCTTGGTTTTAAATCCTTTATTTGCATTTTTAACACTCCTTTTTTAATAATTTTATATTGAAAACAATTATAATTAATTCCTTTTTTGAATAAACAATTCAACTTCTTTATCCCCGAGTCCAGATTTTGTTTTTTTTGTTAAAAATATTATTGTATTGGTTTTTTTTATATTTGGACATTTTTTTGCCAAAGTTTCATAAAATTGGGCTAATTCATCACTATCCTTTGTTCTTATTAATAAAAATATTTCATTTTCAATTGTTGTAAAAATATCTTGTATTTTATCTTCTTCAATTATTTTTTGAATTAATTTTTCTTGCATTCCTGGTGTTGATTTTATAATAATAAATGATTTTAAACCCATTTCAATAAATTCATACCCTTTTGGTGTTAATTCAATTGTTTTTTTTAATAATATTTTATTTGTCCAAAATTTTTTCCATTTGTTTGAAACAGTATTTCTATGTATAGAATATTTTTTTGCTATTTCATATAAATTTATTAATGGGTTTTTTTCTTTTTCTGCAAGAATTAAAATATCTTCTTTTTTTAAAATTTTTTTTTGATTATTTTCATATTTTAGAAAATGTGTTTTAAATTCTTTATTAACAAAATGCATTTCAGTGTCTATAATTTCAGGAAATATTTTTTCAATTGTTAATATTATATTATTTATATTTTGTATGCTACTACCAATTATTTTTATTGCATAATCATAATTTCCAGTAATTTCTGCAATAGTGTGAACATTAATTATTTTTAATATTTTTTTAGAAAATAAGTTTTTATCAAGATTTTGTCGATCAACAGAAACAAACAACCATGCAAATTTTCCTAAATTTATTGAATTTAAATCAATAAGATATCTTTCTTTTAAAAAAAGTTTTTCTTTTTTTGACTTAATTAAAACATAATCAATAACATTTTTGTTAAAATTTAATTTATTATTAACTTCTTTTTTATTTGACAAAAAACCATTAATATAAATAGTTTTTAATATTTTTTTCCAATTTTTTTTTGAATCTTTCATAATATTATATTGTTTCTTCTAGTATAAATATATTGCACAAAAAATTAACTTTTATTAGTGAATTTATTTTTATTTTTTTATTATTTTTTTATTTTGCACACTTTTTTAGATTAAAATTGTGTGTTGTTAGAAGAATATTAATTAATATATTTGATACAATATGTTTGAAGAACAAGATATGGGTTGAAATATATGGAAACAATTATGATAAAAGGAATTGCTGTGTTTTCAGCAGTTATTGCTATCCAACAATGGGTTTTTCAACATTTAAATCCTTTTGATGCAATATTTGTTGCATTAATAGTTGCTTTTCTAATTTCAATTGATCATGATTACATAAAATATAAAAAAAGGTCATTATTAGCAAAAAAATTGGCAAACTCTCTTCAAAAGAATCTCTTTTTTTTTTTAAATCGATCAACAACATAATTTTATTTGTTTCTAACAAATGATTTGTTATGGGTTTTCTTTTTTTAGATATTGAAAGTTTTGTATCGCCAACTAATGAGCAATCTGGTTTAAACCCTTTTTATAATGAAAGTAAAATTATTGTTATATCATATAATTATTATGCTTTAGAAAAAGCCCCTCAAGGAAAACAAATTAAAAAACCTATTTTTTTATTTGAATGGGTTATTGGTTCTGAAAAAAAATTATTAGAAATTTTTTTTGAACAATTAGTTGAAATATATTCAAAAGACAAATTTTTGAAAATTGTTGGTTTTAATCAAATGGCATATGATTTGCCTTTTTTATTTTCTAGAATAAACAAACATAAAATTTCAAATGAAAAAATTTTGTTTGATTTTTTATTTAATTTACCAAGGCATATTGATTTATCACAATTAGCGATGCCAATATCTTCTAAAACAAAAAAAGATGAAGATTTTAGATGTATTTCTCAAAAAGTAATAAATTCTTATTTT
>JAQVAR010000060.1 GCA_028690725.1 Candidatus Iainarchaeum sp. | reverse complement strand
GATGATGTCGAGGATGATTCACAACAAAGAAGAGGAAAACCTTGTATTCACAAATTATTTGGTGTTGATACTGCAGTTAACACTGGTACAATAATGTATTATTGGCCAATGGTAAAAATAATGAATGATGATTTTTTGTTGGGTGTTGAAAAAAAATTGCAAATATATGACTTATATATTAAGGAAATGTTACGAGTTTGTTCTGGTCAAGTATGGGATATTGCTTGGCATAATGGGGGTTTTACTCCTAATGAATCACAATATTTGAATATGTGTCTTAGTAAAACAGGGGTTTTAACAAAATTTGCTTGCCAATTAGGAGCAATAATTGGGGGTTCTTCAAAAGAACAATTTGTTGCACTTGGTAATTTTGGTCAAATAATTGGGGTTGGTTTTCAAATACAAGATGATATTTTAGAATTAACAGAACAAGATTTCAAAGAAAAAAAAGGTTCTATTGGTGGTGACATTCATGAAGGAAAAAGAACTTTGATTGTCATTAGAACATTAGAAGTTGCTATTGAAAAAGATAAGAAAAGATTAATTGAAATCCTTGACTCTCATACTGAAAAAGAAGAAGAAATACAAGAAGCACTTGATATAATAAGCAAGTATGATGGGATAAATTATTCTAGAAAAAAAGCAGAATTTTTGGTTGAAAAAGCTTGGAGTGAAATAGATGCTGTTTTACAAGATTCAAATGCAAAAAAAATTTTAAAAAAGTTTGCTGAATATTTAGTTGAAAGAAAAATCTAATATTTATTTTTAAATTATAAAAATTATTTTTATTCATTTTTTTTTATCTAAAATCAACCATTACTAATTTAATTTTAGTGCTACCGTCTTTTTCTTTTGAAAAACCTTCTACTATAAAATCAGTTTCTTTTAATTCATGCTTGTAAATATCTACTCTTCCATCTCCTGCTTCTTTAATCCAATTCATTTGTTCAAATAATTCTCTCATAAAATCTAAATTATTTTTTGACCATTTTCTTATTTCTGCACGATGTTTAAAAGCAAATTTTGCCAAAATTTTTCTTCTCATTATAATATCTGATTTTGTTTCAGAATTTGGTTTATCACTTTTAATAATTCTTGGGCCTTTTCTTGTTTCAACAAAACTAACAAAATCTAATAAATTTGGGCCGTTTACATTTTCAACAACATGATACCTTTTTGTTTGTTTTATTAATTTTACTGGTCTAACAATAAACGTTTTTGGTGGTGGTGCCCCATAAATTCTTTCATTTCTATTTCTTGCGGGTTTTTGTTGCATTAATTCTGAATAATATTTTATTGCAGAATGATTTGTAATTGGGATTGTTCTTGTTCTACCATATGAAAAAGGTCTTGCTTCATTTCCATCAACAAAAAATTTAACAATTTTTTTTCTTCCTTTTACAACAACATCTCCTGAAGTTGAACGAAAAGTTTTTCTATTTTTTTTCAAAAATGGTCTAACTAATTTTTTATTCATAATAACAAACAATTTTTTTTTAATACTAAATATTCTTTATTAATGTAATATTATAGTATATTTCAATTTATTAATTTTAGTATTATTTTTGTTTTATAATATTTCTTTGATTTTTAAAAAGTTTAAATATTTGATTTTATTTCCGATAAAGTTAAAATATGTTGATTTATAATTATTTTATGGTTTCTTTAACAGAAAAGAGAAAAATAGATCATTTAAAATTGTGTACTCAAAAAGATGTTTCTTTTAAAGAAAAAACTACTTTGTTAGAATTTGTTGAACTAAATTATTCTTGTTTGCCTGAAATTAGTTTGAAAGAAGTTGACCTTTCAACAAGTTTTCTCGGAAAAAATTTTTTTTTCCCTTTTTTGGTTTCAGCTATTACTGGTGGAGCACAAATATCAAAAAAAGTTAATTTAGATATAGCGAAAGCTTGTCAAGAAATTGGTATTGGTTTAGGTTTGGGTAGTATGAGAGCAATGATTGAAAATCCAAAAATTAAAGACACTTATTTTGTGAGAAATGTTGCACCAGATATTTTTGTTGCGGGCAACATTGGTGTGGCACAATTAAATAATTATTCTGTACAACAAGTTGATGATGCCTTACAATTAATAGAAGCCGATGCTCTTGCAATTCATGTTAATTCTGCTCAAGAAGCAATGCAACCTGAAGGAGACACAGATTTTAATAATTTAATACAAAAAATTAGTTTGTTTGCTGACGAAATTAATGTTCCTGTTTATGTTAAAGAAGTTGGTCATGGAATAAGTTTTGATGTTTCCAAAAAACTTTCTCAAACAAACATAAAAGCAGTTGATGTCCAAGGCGCAGGAGGAACATCTTGGACTAGGGTTGATTCATTAAGACACAAAAAAAGTTTTGGAGAAGTTTTTAGAGACATTGGTTTACCAACAGCAATTAGTATTATTGAAACAAAGAATGCTTTAAATAATTCTGGTAAAAAAATAGTTGCTACTGGCGGGATAAGGACTGGCTTGGAAGCAGTAAAATCAATTGTTTTAGGTGCAGACATGGTTGGAAATGCTTTGCCAATATTAAAAGCCCAACAAAAAAATGGTTCAAAAGGAATAATAGAATATTTAAAAAATTTTAAAAAAGAAATGGAAATAACTTCTTTCTTATTGGGTTGTAAAAATATTTCAGAATTACAAAAACAAGATTTTGTTGTTTTAGGAAAATTAAAAGATTGGTTACAACAATAATTATTATTTTTTTTAAAAAATTTTAGTTTATAGAAAAATTATTATACTTAAAAGAACTAATTTATCTGATGAAACATTTGAATCGAGCACAATCCACAATAGCATATTTATCTATTATTGGAATAACTGTTGCAATTGCATTGGTTACTGTTGGTATATCAACAAATTTTTTTTCTGTTTTTGAACCGATAACTGTTATGCAGGACAAACAATATTGGGAGTCTGGTACTCTCGCAATAAGTGAAGCAATAGTTGATGCAAATGGAGACGCTATTTTTTTAATAAAAAATAATTTGTTGTACCCAATTAAATTTGCAGGGTACACTATTGATAATGAAACTGTTTTGGTTGATGACCCAGCAACTTTTTTGCCTGGAGAAAGAAAACTTGTTTTTATACCAAAAATTGGGGATTGTGTTGGTGAATGTTCTTACAAAAATGTTTTTTTTCATTATATGATACAAGGTTCTGAAAAAATTTTTGATTCTGGTGGTTTTGATTTAATACCAGGAAAAAGTATTGATTTGTCTCCTGAAAAAATCTTTTTTGAAGGTACTAGTAACTCGCTAATTTGTATTGAAAGTGGAAATATACAAGAATGTTCTGTTAATGAATTTGATAATATTATAATTGGGGCGAATCCTAATTATGGAATAATTTTTTGTGCCGATGGAAATATTGTTATTGGTTATTTAGAGGGTTTTGAATGCTAGATAATATTGATTTAGAAAAAAGAGAAGCATTGAAAAAAAATATTATTAGAGCTGGGCTAGTAGGAGTAGGGGTGTTAGGAGCAAGTTCTTTTGTTGGTTCTTCAAGTATTTTTTGGAGAGACGAAACAGGAAAACTAACTGATTTGAAAGCGACTAGTGGCGAAGTTGATTTGACTCCTTATTGGAAGTCTGATGGTAGTTCAACAGTAACAGGCAATTGGGATTTAGGAAGTTATGATTTAACAACAACTGGTAAAGTTGGTATTGGTGTTTATCCAGTAGTTGAAAAATTAGAGGTTAATGGTAATATTAAAGCTGATGAAATAGATGTTGGAAAAATAAGAAATCTCACTGACAATGGTTTTGTAAAAACCTCGAATTCGGATGGAACTCTTGGTGTTGAAAATGTTTCAATTGGTTCGCCAACAGGAAGTATAACAATGTTTGCGGGTAGTTCTGCGCCAACAGATTGGTTGATTTGTGATGGCTCAGCAATAAGCAGAACAACTTATAGTGATTTGTTTAATATTATTGGAGAAATTTATGGTGTAGGAGATGGTTCTACAACTTTTAATATTCCTGATTTAAGAGGAGTAGTTCCTGTTGGAAAAACAGAAACAGGAACTTTTAATGCTTTAAATAACACTGGTGGAAGTGAAACACATACTCTTACAACTTCTGAAATGCCAAGTCATACTCATGTTCAAGAGGCTCACGGGCATACTCAGAATGCGCATACTCATACTCAGAATGCGCATGGGCATACAAACTCTGTAGGAACTCAAAGCGCTAATCATACTCATAGTGCAACAACTGGAAATCCCTCTGCGAATCATTCCCACGAGGTTTCAATTACATCAGGTACAGTGAGTTCATGGCATACTCACACCACGAATTCTGCTGGTGCTCATTCACATAGTCCTGCTAGTGGTGGGCAATTTGTAGCTTATACTGGGGGGGGGAGTGCGATTCCTGGTGGTCCAGGGACTCCATTAATTTTAACTGCTTCTACAAATTCTGCTGGTGCTCATACTCATACTACTGGTAATCCTTCAGCAAACCATAGCCATTCTGTGAGTGGAAATACTGGCACAGTGAG
>JAQVAR010000059.1 GCA_028690725.1 Candidatus Iainarchaeum sp. | reverse complement strand
TTTGCAAGAGATCTTGTTCTGGGAGACATAATTCTTTTAGAAACAGGCGATAGAGTACCTGCTGATGCAAGAATAATTGAAGAAGCTAATTTAGAAATTGATGAATCAATGTTAACAGGAGAGAGTGTTCCATCAAAAAAAAATTCTGATATTTGTTCAAAAGATACTCTAACTTCTAATCAAAAAAACATGGTTTTTAAGAATACTATTGTAACTGGTGGAAAAGCAAAGTGCGTTATTGTTAATACTGGAGAACATACTGAAATTGGAAAAATAGCTATTTTATTATCTGAAACAAAAGAAACTTTAACACCTTTACAAAAAAAGCTTGATGAGTTCATGAAATTTTTGGGTTTACTCGTAATAATTGGAATGATTGTTGTATTAGGAGTAGGAACTTTTTTTACGAGTTTTAGTTTTTTAGAATTATTAAAATTGGCTATTGCGCAAGCAGTTTCATTTATTCCTGAAGGATTACCAATAGTGGTTACTATTGTTCTAGCAATTGGGGTTAGTGCAATGGCTGCAAAAAAAGCAATTGTTAGAAAATTACCTGCAGTAGAAACACTTGGAAGCGTTAGTGTTATTTGTACAGATAAAACTGGGACCCTAACTAAAAATGAGATGACTGTAAAACAAGTTTTTGTAGATGGTAATGTTATTGAAGTTACTGGAAGTGGTTACTCTTTAGATGGGCAATTCAAATTAGGAGGAAAAGAAATTTCATACAAAGAAAACAAATCTTTAATGTCCTTGTTAAAAATTGCAACGCTTTGTAATGATTCTTATCTTGATTTGAATAGTAACGAAAAAATTATTGGTGATCCTACCGAAGGAGCATTACTTGTTGCGGCAAGAAAAGCTAATTTGATAAAAGACAAGGTTGAAAAATATCATAAAAGAATTGGTGAAATCCAATTTAATTCTGATAAAAAATATATGGTAACTTTTAATAAAGATGGTAAAAAAGAAGTTGCTAATATTAAGGGTGCTCCAGAACAGATTTTAAAAATGAGTTCCTTCATTTTATTAAATGGAAAAAAAGCAAAGCTTACAAACGATTTGAGAAAAAGAATTTTAAAAGAAAATATGAGTATGGCTGCAAAATCATTAAGAGTATTAGGATTTGCTTATAAAGAAACAAAAACAGTATCAGAAAAAGAAGTAAAAGAATTAATTTTTGTTGGTTTAATAGCAATGATGGATCCTGTTAGAGACGAAGCTAAAAAAGCAGTGAAAGAATGTCACAACGCAGGAATAAGAGTAATTATGATTACTGGCGATCATAAGATAACTGCACAAGGAATAGCAAGAGAAATTGGCTTAGATAAAAATCTAACAATTTTAACTGGAGAAGAAGTTAATAAAATGACAGATAAAGAACTTGAAAAAGTAGTTGAAAAAGTAGATGTCTATGCTAGAACATCAGCAATACACAAAACTAGAATTATTGATGCTCTAAAAAATAAAGGTCATATTGTAGCAATGACTGGTGATGGAATTAATGATGCTCTCGCAATAAAAAAAGCAGATGTTGGAATAGCAATGGGTATAAGTGGAACAGAAGTAACCAAAGAAGCTTCTGATTTAGTATTAGAAGATGATAATTTTCAAACAATAATAGAAGCAGTAAAAGAAGGGAGAGGAGCATATGCAAACATCAAAAAAGTTATTCAATATTTATTAGGAACAAATATTGGAGAAGTAATTGTATTGTTTATAGTTCTCATTTCTGGATTATTTTTTAAAGAAGCTTTACCAATTATTTTTGTGCCCATTCAATTATTATGGATTAATCTTGTTACAGATGGTGCGTGTGTTGTTACTCTTGGAATGGAAAAAAAAGAAGAAGACATCATGGAAGAAAAACCAAGAAATCCAAAAGAAAAATTGATTACTAAAGAAATGCTTTATTTTATTATTTTTACAGCAATAATAATTGCTTTAGGCACAATATTTGTTTTTTTAATAGACCTTTTTTATTTAACAAACGACTTAGCACATGCAAGAACACTTGCTTTTACAACATTAATTTTTTTCCAATTATTTTCTGCTTACAATGCTAGATCAACAAAACCATTAATTTATTCAAAACCAACAACAAACCCTTATTTGTTTGCATTAGTATTATTTTCAGTACTTTTAACTATATTAGTTATTTACATTCCAATTCTAAATGTTGCTCTATATACAGTTCCATTAAATTTAATGGATTGGATAATAATTGTTGGTATTTCAAGTACATTATTATTATTCTTTGAAATAAAAAAAGCAATTAAAAAGTTGTTTAGTATTTTAAAAAAAAGAGTTATTTTTGATAAATATCAATTCACATAAAAAAACAAAATATTTTTAAACACTAGAACAATAATATTTTCATGCAAAAGAAAATATTGTTTAATTTAATTTTGTTAATTATTCTAACATTTTTTTTAAATGGTTGTACCCAAGCACCAATAGAATCACCAATAGTTTGTGGGGACGAGATATGTGATGAAATAGAAATGGATTCAAATTCAGAATATTATTGTCCAAATGATTGTGGCACGATTGATTGTTTTTGTCCACAAGTATGGGATCCTGTTTGTGGGGTAGACGGAAAAACATATGGCAATGATTGTGAAGCAGGATGCGCAAAAGTAGAAATAGCTTATGTCGGAGAATGTAATACTGAATTAGAAGAAGAAGAAATTAATTGTTCTTGTCCAGTAATATTAGAACCTGTTTGCGGAGTAGATGGAAAAACATATCCAAGTGAGTGTTTAGCAGAATGTGCAAAAGTAGAAGTAGCTTATGCTGGAAGTTGCACAAATGTTGATGTAGAATGTGCATTAGAAGGAGAACAATTCTCACTTGTTTACGAAGAATATCCTCGTAATTGTTGCGAAGGACTAACTGAATGGTTATCAGGAATGGATTCTAGAATTTCTATTGGAGACGATTGTTATTCTACTGGATTATTAAAAGGAAGTCCTATAGGAACATGTATTAATTGTGGAGACGGAATTTGTTCTGAAGTAGAAAATGTTTGTAATTGTCCAGGAGATTGTACAGGCGGAATAAATTCTGATTTTGAAAACATTGATGACTTTTGTGAAAACGGACAAAATTATTGTGTTGAATTAGAAGAAGACCACGAGTTAAAAATTGTTTGTGATTCGTGCGAAAATTAAAAAAAAATAATAAAGATTTAAAAATATTTACAATTCTAGTAGTTATTAGATGATAAAAAAAATTTTTGTAATAATGCTATTTTTGCTTCTTATATTAAATGTTCAAGCGCAAGGACAAGTAAATGCAATTTTTTTTTGGGGGGATGGTTGCCCACATTGTGCTGCTGCAGATAATTTTTTAAAAACAATAGAAGAAGAATACGATTTTTTAGAAATTGAAAGATTGAATATAAATCAAAATGTTGATTTTGTATTAGAACTTTACGATTTGTATGATGTTGATATTTATGAAAGAGGAGCGGTACCAATATTATTTATTGGAGAAAAATATTTTTTGGGAGACAACCAAATAATAAATAATTTTGAAAAAGAAGTTCTTCTTTGTTTTGAAGAAGAATGCGAATTATTAAATGCTTCTGAAAATGTTGAACCAGCAAAAGAAGAATTTTCAATAATAACAATATTAGGATTAGCAATTGTTGATGCTGTTAACCCTTGTGAACTAGCAGTACTAATAATATTAATGACAGCGATTCTAGCAAAATATCCTAAACAAAAATCAAAAGCATTGAAAGCAGGATTATTATTTTCATTAGCAATTTTTTTAATGTACTTTGTTTTTGGAATACTTATTATAACTGGATTCAAATTTTTAACACAAGTAACTAGTTTTTCAGGAAACTGGTTTTTTACAGTATTAGGAATAATTGCAGTAATACTAGGAATACTAAATTTAAAGGATGCTATTTGGTATGGTGGGGCATGTTTCATAATGGAGGTCCCACAAAAATGGAGACCAAAAATGAAATCCATTATTTCAGGAACAACATCACCAAAAGGGGCTTTTGTAGTAGGACTAATAGTAAGCTTTTTTTTAACACCATGTACTGCTGGACCATATTTTGTTGCGGGTGGAATATTATCAAATATTTCATGGGTTGTTGCAATACCAACATTACTTTTATATATGATAATTTTTATATCCCCAATGATTGCAATAACAATAATTACTTACTTTGGTTTTGCAAAAGTAGAAGATATGGGTGGTTGGAGAGAAAGAAATTTGAAAAAATTACATTTAATAGCAGGACTAATAATGTAATTAGTTGGATTATTAATGATTGCATGGGGCTTCGGATTCTTTTTATAAATAACAATCATTAATAACAAAAAAAAATTGAATTAAAAAAATAAATTATGATTAACTAAAAATTAAATACTTTACAACAATATTTAAATACTGGGAAACCTTTTTTATTTAAAACAAAGTGAATTACCACACCCTAAAGGGTGTGGCTTCTGTATGATGCGCGTTTAGTACGCGCTTAGGTTTGTTTGATGTATGTCTTCTTGGTTTCTAACGT
>JAQVAR010000006.1 GCA_028690725.1 Candidatus Iainarchaeum sp. | reverse complement strand
CAATAAAATAGAAGGTTATTTAAATATCTATTGCTTAATATTATCGGTTTTAGGTGGGAAAAAAATGTTTTTAGCTTCTCTTGAAAAATCTTTAAAGGCAATTGTTCTTAAGCCCGCAATAATGTTCCCAATGTTAGTAGCAACACTTGTTTCAATATTTTCAATGAATTTGACAGGTTTTGTTTTAGAAAAGCCGTTATCAGAAATGTTGTTCCATTTAGATGTTATAATGACAAGCGATTTAATTGCTATTTTGATAAGTAGGTATTGGATTGAATTAATAATAATGATTGTATCAGGTTTTATTGTTTTTTTTGTAAGTATTGTTGCTTTTATAAGTTTGTCAAAATTTACAAAAAAAGAAAATGTTGTTGAATCAATTAATTTTGCTGTTTCAAATGTTAAAAAAGCAATTTCATTAACATTTTTTATCTTTATAACAAGTGTTTCATTATTTATTATTTTTCAATTGTTTTTATTCATAATAGATATTTTTTATCTTATCCTTCCAGAGGAAATAAATTTTTTTATTGCATTATTTGTAATCCCAGTAATAATGGGAGTAATAATTGTTATTTTTATAACAAAACTAGGTTTTACTTTACCAGCATTAATAGATAATAATATTAGAAATGCAATAAAAAAAAGTTGGGAATTTACTGACAAAAAATTTTGGATTAGTTTTGTTTATATAATTGTTATTTTATTAATTGCTATAATTATTTTGAGTGCTTTTACTAATATTGGAATTATTTTTGAACTTAGTTTATTATTTTCTTCAATAGGTGAAATAATTTCAATGACGTTTATTGGTTTGGCAATTTCTTATTATTATTTTAATTAGTTCAAAGGGATAAAATGACCAAATTAGTAAAACTCAAGTTAAAAAATTTTAAATCATTTAAAAAAGCCGAGATACCAATAAGCAATGGGTTTACCGCAATTGTTGGTAGCAATGGTTCTGGAAAAAGTAATGTTTTAGATGCACTACTTTTTGTTCTTGGAATAACTTCTTTAAAAACATTAAGAGCAGCAAAATTAATCGATCTTGTTAATAATGATGCAAAAGAAAATTATGCAAAAGTTGATTTAATAATAAAAGATGAAAAAATAAATTATGAAATAAGCAGAATGATAGACAAACAAGGAAAAAGCGTTTATAGATTAAATGAAAAAAGAACAACTCTTAATGAAATAAATTCTTTGTTAGTTGACCTAGGTATAGATATTTCAGGACACAATATTGTAACACAAGGAGATATAACAAAAATAATTGAAATGTCTGCAATAGAAAGAAGAGAAATAATTGACAATATTGCTGGTTTAAGCGAATTTGATGAAAAAAAAGATGAGGCCATAAAAGAATTAAATAAAGTTGATTCTAGAATAAAAGAAGCAACAATAATTCTTAATGAAAGAAATAATTTTTTAGTAGAAATAGAAAAAGAAATGAATGACGCAAAAGAATATGATGAATTAGAAAAAGAAAGAAAACAAATAAAAGCAACAATAATTGCAAAAGAAATTTATTCTGTTGAAAAAAAAATAAATGAAATTGATAAAGAAAATATACAAAATGAAAAATTGAAAAAAGAAAATGAACAAAAAAACGAAAAATTAAAAATAGAACTAGAAAATTCAAAAAAGTTATCAAAAGAATTGAATTCAAAAATTTTAGAAGGAAATGAAGAAATATATACAAAAATAGGAAAAGATTTTGAAGAAAAAAAATCAAACTTTTTTTTAGAAGAAGAAAAATTAAAAATAAAAAATAACCAAATAGAAAAAAACAAAATAAAAATAGAAAACAATACAGAAATCATAAAAAATTCTAAAAGAGAACAAAAAGAACTTGAGCAAAAATTAGTTGAACTAAACAAAAAAAAGAAACTTATTGAAGAAAAAATTATTGAAATTTCTAAAGAAAAAACAGAATTAGAAAAAATTGTTAAAACAAAAAATAGTCAAATTAAAGAATTAGAATATGAATTAGATAACAAAAACAAAAATATTGAACTATTGAGAAAAGAACTATTTGATTTAGAAGTTTTTGTAAAACAATGGGAAAAACAAAAAAACAATAATGAAAAAAAATTAAATGAATTAATAAAAGAAAAACAATTTTTTGAAAAAAAATTAAAAGAATTAATTGAAAAACAAGAAGAAATGCAAGAATTAGGTGGAAAAAATATTGAAAAAGAAATTAATTTAAAAGAAAAAGAATTAGAAGATAAAAAAAATAAAAAAAGTAATATAATAGCTGAAATTGAACAAGAAAACAAAGCAATAAATGAATTAAAAAAGAAGATAACAAAATGCCCAATATGTGATTCTAATATTGAAGAAGAAAAAAAAGAAAAAATATTAAAACAAAAAATAGAAATAGTTAAGAAAAAAGAAGAAGAATCCAAAAAAATTTTAGAAGAAATTAAAAAATTAATAGAAGAAAAAGAAAAATTTATTGAAAAATTAAGAATTTATAATAGACTTTCTATAGAAGTTGAAGAAATAACCAATATAAAAGAAAAAATAAATATACTTGAAAAAAACATAAATGAAATTAAACTCGAATTGAATCAAAAAAATTTTGAATTACAAATAAATAAACGAAATAATTTTAATGAAAAAATAGATCTTATTTTGAATGAAAGAGAAAAAGTAAAAGAAAAATTAAAACTTTTAAGAACAGAAAATATTTTTGAAAAATATTCAAAAATAATAAAACAACAAGAAGAACTTATACATAACAAATCTTTTTTAGAAGCACAATTTTCAGAAATTAATACTGCATTAAACAAAATAAGTTCAAGAGAAGAAGCAATATTAATCGAAAATGAAGAATTAGACAATGAAATTAACCAAAATTTAAAAGAAATTAATGAAAAAAGGCCATTATTGGTCAAAATAGAAGAAGAAATTAATAACAAAGAAAGAGAAATGAATAATGCAAAAAAAACAAATGAAAAAATTATAAGTGAAAAAGATAAATTAGAATTAAAAATTGAAAAAATAGAAAAAGAAATTTATTCAGAAAATATAAAAAATAAAAAAATTGAATTAAAAATAAATGAATTTAACATAGAAAAAAGCAAATTAGAAGTTAGAAGAAATGATCTTAACGAAGAAGCAAAAGAATTTGATGGAATAGAAAAAAAAAGTGAAAAAACAGTAGAAGAATTAAAAGAAAAAATAATAATTATAAACAAAAGATTAGATGAAATTGGAGCAGTTAACATGAAAGCAGTAGAAAATTTTACTGATTTAAAAAAAGAAGTTGATGAAATGCAAGAAAAAACTAGCAAATTAGAATTAGAAAGATTATCAGTATTGGATATGATTGACAAAATTGATGTTAAAAGAACCACTGTTTTTATGGATTGCTTTAACCAAGTAAATAAAAACTTTCAAAATATGTTTTCAAAATTTTTTAACGGAGAAGGAATACTTGATTTAACAAATCCAAATAATCCATTAGAAAGTGGATTAATAATTGATGCAAAACCAAAAGGAGGAAAATTACAAAATATCGATTCTATGAGTGGTGGAGAAAAAACATTAACTGCATTAGCATTCATGTTTGCAATACAATTGTATTCCCCAGCACCATTCTATGCTTTTGATGAAGCTGATGCTGCATTAGATAAAGAAAACTCTCTAAAAATGGCTAATTTAATAGAGATGATTGCTAAAAACAGCCAATTTATTGCAATAACTCATAATGATACCATAACAAAAAAAGCAAACCAAATGGTAGGAGTAGCATTAAATAAAAACCAAAGCTCTGTTATAGGATTAAAACTAAAAACTGAAAATAGTTAAAATAATTTTTTAAAAAAATTATTTTTTGTTTTTGAATTTTTTTAAAATTTTTCTCCTAATTTTTTTTTCTTTTTCTTCTTTTTTTAATAAGTCTTTTTCATTTTTATTGGTTCCCTTAACATCAAACTCAGAGTAACCAAAAGTGTTTGATTTTTGATTAGTTCCACTAACATCAAATTCAGAATCCTTTTTTATCTTTTTTTTATCAAATAATAATTTATCTTTTTTATAATCAATTTTTTTAAACTTAGCCCGTCTAGCTTCTTTTAATTTTTCTTCTAACGAAATTATTTGTCTTTTTATAACCATTATCTCAGAATTAACATCTGATAAATGTTTTGTATAATCCTCAGGAATTATTAAACCAGCTTTATAATGCTTTTTCAAATCTTTTAAACCACGTTGTAAAGCATTTAATTTTGTTTTTGATTCATCTAAACTCAAAGTTATTTTTGAACGTTCTTCACGAAAATTTTTTAAAGAATCATACTCAGAATCATATCTTTTTTTCAAAAAGAAATATTCTGCATCATTTATTTTTTTTTGAGAAAGAGCTTTATCCAATCTGTTTAACAAAAAATTAATTTTTTCTGCACGAGAAATATCAACAATTCCCCTAGTTCTACTTGACCTAATACCAATCATAACAAATACTAACAACAATAATAGAAAACAAATTATTAATATTGAAAAATATATTACAAAATCATTTTTTCTAACATATGTTATTTCCATTTTTGGTTCTGAACTTTCAGAATCATTTGGAACAAACATTTCCATCTCAACAGAAGATAAATAAGCAAATACTTCTAACTTAGCATCTTCAATTTTTTCAGATAATACCAATAAATCAAAAGCCGTATTTAAAATTGCTACACTAATATTTTTTCTTTCAAGCTCTTCTTCAAAATCGGCATTTTTAATAAAAAATGTTGCATGATCATAAAACAAGTTTGCCCAAATAGAACTTAATTCAATATCATCATAAATTTTATTTATCTCATCTCTAACCGAATTATCATTATTTATTCTTATTAGTTCTGAAGAAAAAAAGGATTCTGCAAAATAAGCATCATAAAGTGCAGCAAAGTAAAAATTATTATCAAAAGAAATTTTGGAAGCATTTAATCTTCTCGTAGCTTCTAATTTAGTAGTTTCAGAAAGATTAGCATCATTTAATAAAATTTCAACCGAATCAATTTTTGTTTCTGTTTTTAAAATAAAATCTTCAGAATAAAAAGGAACTTTAAACAAAGAACTATTTTTTGCTTCTTTAAAAAAATCTTTTGCAACCAAAACCCATTGTTGGGCAGAAACAAAATCATTAACCATTGAATATTGAACTATTTGTTCATCAATTTCTTCACCATCAAAAGAATAATTATTTTCAATATTATTTAAAGCATTTTCTGCATAAGCAATTCTTTGTTGAGCACCAATAAGCCATTCCACCCCATTAATTGGAATAAAATTCATTTGATCTTTCAACAAAACAATTTCTTTTCTTAAATCACTTATTTTAAGATTTAATATTTTGGATTCGCTTGAAAGAAGAGATGGAGTAGATGCAATTAATTCTATTGTACCCGCAGAAACATGTGCATTAAAAGAATAATTTGCAGCAGAATAAAGATAATTTTGGTCTAAATAAATTTGTGAAAGTTCAACATCTCGTTTTGCTTTTCCTAATTGAGTATAAAAAGGGGCTCTAATAGAATCGTCTAATTTACTTGATTCTAATTCTTTTTCTGCAACATCAATGGCATTTTTAGCCCTATCAATATAATTTTTTGAAATAATAACCATTGGTTTTAACTCAGAATCAAAATTTATTGAATCCGGAATAAAAGTAGATGAACTAGTTATTTGATCAACTTCAATAGAATCAATTTCACTATAAGCATATTTTAAAACATCTTTAATTGTTGAAACTTCAATTACTTTTAGACCAAGTGTTTCAGGACCATAAGATAATAAATTAACTGACCTACTTTTTCCATCATCTTCTTTCACATAAGTTACTGATTGCCCAGAAGGAATCATTAACAATTTTATTCCAATTTCTGAAGCCACTTTTGCTTTTGCACCAATTCCACCAACAACGCCAATAGAACCATCTGAATTAATTGTTCCAGTAATACCAATTTCTTTATTCAATGGTTTTTCAGACAAAACCGAATAAGCTAGTAGAGTCATTGCCGCGCCAGCTGATGGACCATCTACTTCAGAAGCATTTGCCTTAATATCAAAAACAAAATTTTTTGAATTTACATTAATATTTGATTCATTTTGAGCAATATTCAAAGCAATATTTCCAGTTAACTGAGTATCCTTTCCAACAAGAGAATTAGATGTTATAAAAGCTACTTCCCCTTGCCCAGGAATAGTATATAAAAAAAGATCCGCTGCCATCCCATCTTCTTTTTCGGTAACAGCAAAAATTTTTATTTGACCATTTGACAAAATTGCAAAAACATTTAATGATATAATCATTATCAAAAAAAATATTAAGAATAACCTAAAACATTTTCCAAATTTTTTTTCTAATTCAATCATTTAAATCCAATATATAAAGTAATTAAGTAATTAATAAAGTTAATCTACAACAAAAAAAGAACAAAAAAATATATTTAAAAATAAAAATAATACAAAAAAAATTAGAATATTATTAGAAAAAAATTAAAAAAAAATATTAATGTTAGGAGGGAGAACAGAAAACTATTCCGTAAAAACACCTCTCCAGTTGGTGAGCACTTTCTCCGCTCCTAACGGGAACAAACTCTCTTCGAAAGTTCCAGTAATAATATACTCTAACTAGTATTTAAATTATTATAAAATTTTTTAACTATAAAAAATTTATTAAAACAATCAACTTAATAATCAGATAAAAATCTAATTTAATAATCAGATAAAAATATTTTACATGAGCATTAAAATGCTCATGTTTTTAATCAAATTTATCCAAATAGCGCTCCTAGACCTGCTGCAGCTTCTTCTTCTTTTTTTGCTGTATCTTCTTCAGCTTCTTTGGTTTCTCCAGCCTCTGTTGGTACTGGCGATGCTGCTGCTGGTGCCACAGCTGCTTTTTCAATAGCTTCATCAATATTGATGTTTTTAATTGAAGCAACCATTGCTTTTACTCTGGTAGAATCAAATTCTATTCCAGCAGATTTTAAAATAGCTTCAACATTCACCTCATTAACTTCTTTTCCTGTTTTATGAAGCAACATTGCTGCGTACACATATTCCATAGCTTTTTCACCTCTCAAAAATAATATTAAATATTATTTATTCTCCTTTTTCTTCAGATTCTTTTATTTCTTCAGTAGCTTTTGCAGTTTTCTCCTCAATTTTTGTTTCTTCTATTGCTTGTTCTGCAATCTCTTTAACTTCTACCTTTTTTTCTGAAGTATCATCCTCTTTAACAACTTTTACTTGCTCAACAATTTCATCATTTAATTCATTCTTATTATCAGATAATTCTACTTTTGATTTATCAACATTTTCTTTTTCGGTTTTATTTTCATCAACAATTTGTTTAATTGCTTTTGCCTCTCTCTCGGCTTTTATTATTATTATTTCAGTACTTTCGTTATTGAAATAACCAGCATTCACTGATAAATTCAAAGCTTGTTGATAAGCAAGAACAAATTTATCAAACAATTCTTCTTCATCAACATTTAAAACATCGGCTGGATAAAATTGATTTTCTGATTTATCTAATACTCCAATTATTTTCATACCAATTTTTATTGGTTTCATATTAAGTTTTGATAAAACATCAGCTATTTGAGCATTTATTTCCTCACCTTTTTTTACAACTATTTTATCTGCAGTAATAGAAATTGTTGGTCCTTGAACTTGTACTTTCAAACCAACTCCTTTTAACAAAGATAAAGCAGGACCTGGTGCTAACCCAGTATCACCAGCTTGAATAATAATATCTTTTTCAGCAATATCTCCTTCTTTTGCTGTTGTATCACCCTTATTTTTTTTAATAAAAGAAAACAATTCAAAAGGATTTTTCTTTGAAAAAATTATTGCTATACTTTCTTTTACAACAGAATTTAATTCTGAAGAATTTATTTTTGCTTCTGAAAAAGCCATTTTTACTACTCTGGTTTTTGCAACAATAATTTTTGTATCATTAATAAGTTTTTTTCTTAAAACAGAAAGAATACTAGCTGGTAATTCATTAAGAGTAGCAACTGCTACAAAAGGATATTCTCCAACCAATTTAATTATTTCATCTTTTTTTACTTCCTTCCATTTTCTTATATGTGAAGTCATTGAGAATCACCCACTTTTACTGGGGTACCCATAGATAATTTTACATAAACATTTTTGATATTTTGCTTTTTTTGTGGAAGTGATTCTAAAACAGCATTATAAATTTTCATCATGTTTTCAACAACAAGTTTATCATCCATACCCTCTTTTCCAACAACAGTATGAACAACCGGCATAAACTTCCCCTTTTTATTACTAACAGTTATTTGTGTTTTTGCCTTTGAAAGCATTTCTTCAAAACTATTTAAATTAACAACTGGTTTTGGCATTTTTCCTTTTGGGGCTAATTGTTGACCCAAAAATTTTGCAACTATTAACATTGATGATCCTTCAGCAAACAAAACATCATAATTAATTAATTCAACAACTTTTTGTTTATTCTTTGATAATTTTTCAATTTCTTCCTCAGGAATAATCAAATCAACTTTCCCTTTCAAAGAAGAAGCAAAAGCATCTGTTTTAGTAAAAACACATATTTTTCCAGAACTTTTTCCAGTAGAATTAGGCAATTCAACTTTAATATTAACTTGGTTTTGTGGTTTTTTCATATCCAAACCAGTAAAATTAATCATCATTTCTATACTCTGAACAAAATTTCTTTTTTTAGAAATCTCTTTAATTTTTTTCAAAGTTTCAAAAGCACTTTTCTCTTTCATCAATACACCTTCCACCAAAGTGGTACTGTTTTCAAGCGAAAACAACGGCCTAAATAATTAGGCTTAAAGTATAGAGAAATAGGAATATGAAAGGTTTTTAAAGGTTCTTTATAATTCAAAATTTTTTTAAAAAAAAAATATTGTATGAGATAAAATTCTTTTATTAAATATTAAAAAAATTAAATAACTTTTAATTATCTCAACAACACAAAATAAATTCAAAAATTTGAATTTAAAATTTGTCATCAAATTTTCCTTCGTTTAAAGCTTTTATTGCATCAACAGCTTTTAATCCTTCTATGTAAACGCCCATTGAATTACAAGCACCCATTATTTCTTTAGCCATTGCCTTTTGATTAGTTGAATTCAAAGAATCTTCTTTCATTGAAATAATTTTTTTTAATTGTTCAATTGAAAGATTACCAACCTTATCAGTTTTTGGATTACCCGCTCCTTTTGCTGCATTAACTTCTTTTTTAATTAAGGCGCTAGTTGGAGGCAAACCAACTTTTATATCAAAAGTTTTGTTAGAATTAATAGTAACAGTAACAGGAACTTGCATTCCTTCAAAACTAACCGTTTTCTCATTAATCTTTGCAACTACTTGTCCAATATTAACACCTGTTGGTGCCAAAGCAGGACCTAATGGGGGACCAGCATTTGCCTTACCACCATTAACCATTATTTTTATATCACTCATATTATCACTATCCCATTTTTTTTGTGTAACAGCAAAACTAATTAAAAATTTTTATATTCTCCGCTTTTATAGTAACAGGAATTTTTACTGCAGCTTCTAACAATTCAACAGTAACCTCTTCTTTTTGAGCATTAACCCTTATTATCTTTGCTTTTTCACCTTTAAATGGCCCAGAAATTATTTCTACTTTCTGACCTTCTTCAAGAGTTTTCATCAAAGGTTTTGCTTCTAACATTCCAGATAATTCTTCAATATTAACCGCGCCTTTTACTATTCCAGAACCTCTTACATGAGGAGTATCAGTTATTCCTCTTCTAACAGTTATCTCATTATCTGCTTCAATAAGAATATATCCTTTCAAACCAGGTATAACAGCAATTGAATAAATGTTCAAATCCTCTTTTCTTATTTTTGCACCGAGAATATCAACAACCATTTGTTCTTGCCCAACAGTAGTTCTTACTGGAAAAATCATTCAAATCAACCCCAAAAATAAATCCATAATTTTTTAAAAAAATTAAATCCCGACCAAACCAGCCAAATTAAATATCAATTGAATAACAAAACCAATTACTCCAATAACTATTATCCCTATACCAATTATTATCAACATTTTTTTATACTCATCCTTTGTCGGTTTTCTACTCACAATAAAAATTCTTTTACTATCAGAAATAAAATTCAAAAATAATTCTTTTATATTCATTAAAATTCACCAGAATAAGAAAGTTAACAATAGAAAGGTTTAAAAATAAAAGAGGAAAAAAAAATTTCAATTAAAACAAAATAATATTTATATTAATCCAAGCGCTTTCTTAACTCTTTGTTTTTGCAAACTAAGAACAAAATTAGAATCGCTTGTAGTAGTAGGAGTTTTTCTAAAAAATCTTTCTATCATTGGGCCATACAATATTTTTTTTTCATTAGGAACATTCATTTGAATCAATATTTCACCATTATTTATTTGTGGAGCAAATTTGTGAATTAATTCCATTAACAAAAATTCTGCTGGTTTCATTCCCAATTCTTTTTCTAACTTTTTTGATTCAATTCCTTCCCTATGTTTTGACCAAAGCCATTCGCCTCTTTTAGAATCGTGAGGCAAATACTCATTTCTTATTCTTTGAATTGTTTTTATTTGTAAAACCCCTTTCTTTAAACTATATTCCAAAACAAATCTTGGTTCTTTTAGATTCTTAGCTAGAACAAGATGAGGAAAATGACTACGATAAGTCATTATACCATTACTAACAGACAAGTGTTTATCATCATAAACAAAACCATTTGATTCAAAAAGAAACTTTTTTTTATCAGAAAAAAAATTTTTTTTTGATTGACGCAAAATAATTTGTTCTCTTGAAGAAAAAGGTAATCTAATATTTTGAAACGAAAAAGGTTTTGCACGTAACGAATTTTTTCTGAACAAAGGCCTAATTTTTTTAAACATTAAAAGAAATAGTATAAAGATAATTAAATATTTAACTAACAATAAAAAAATAGATTAAAGAGGCGAAAAACCTCTTAAACTAAATTTTAAGAAAATTCTATTCCTAAATCAACTTCTCCAGTTGAAGAAGTATCTTCTAGATACGGGAATTTTCCACCAGCAATTACAACCATTGCTTGTATTTGATTTTTTGGAATTGATTCATCAACCATCGCACCCCAAATAATATGAGAACTTTGGTGAATCTTTGTAGAAACAGTTTCTACTATTAGTTCTGCTTCTCTAAGAGTCATATCAGAACCACCAACAACATTAACTAGTGCTCGTGTAGCGTTAGTAATGTCAACATCTAACAAAGGTGATGTTAAAGCATTTTCAACTGCTTCTAATGCTCTTGATTCAGAAGATTCGTTTCTAGAACTTTCTCCCAAACCAATCATTGCTGCTCCACCCTTACTCAAAATAGTTCTAAGATCTGCAAAATCAAGATTTATTAAACCAGGTTTTGTAACCATTTCTGTTATTCCTTTAACAGCATTAGTCAATACTTCATCAGCAACCTTAAATGCTGCATTAATAGGTAAGTCAGGAGCTATTTCCAAAATTTTGTCATTTGGAATAACAATAATAGTATCAGTATTTTCTTGTAATCTTTCTAAACCAAACATTGCATTCTCCATTCTTTTTCTACCTTCAACAGTAAAAGGAAGAGTTACTATTGCAACTGTTAAAGCTTTTAGACTCTTTGAAATCTCTGCTACTACCGGAGCTGAACCAGTTCCAGTACCACCACCAAGACCACAAGTAATAAATATTAAATCAGATTCAGAAAGAATTTCTTTTAATTCTTCTCCCGATTCTTTTGCTGCTGACTCACCAATTTGTGGGTCAGAACCAGATCCTAATCCCCTAGTTAATTTTTTTCCAACAAGCAACTTCTTATCAGCTTTAGTAGAAAGTAAATCTTGTGCATCAGTATTCACCGCAAAAGTAGAAGCACCTTTTATTCCAACTTCAGACATTCTTTCAATAGTGTTACAACCACCACCACCACAACCAACAACAACAATTTTTGCTTTATTTAATTCCAACATTTCAACTAAATCATTATCTGAATGTGATTTGTGTTTTGGTTTCTTAAAACCTGTTTTTCTAACTTTTTGTATTTTAGAAAAAACTTTAAAATTTTTTTTCGAGCTAGACTTTGAATCTGCCTGAGCCCTTGCAATTGCACTTCTAACTATATGGTCCATCTAATACACTCTCCATTATCATTTTACGGTTAATAACAGAATTTTGTCATAAAATTCTTTAAAAGGTTATCTCTAATACCAAATTGATTGAATTATTTTTACAAATTCAAGTAAAATAAAAAAAATAAGGCAAAATTATGCAAATATTAAAAAAGGTATTGAAATGAATTCAATCAATTTTAATAAAAAAACAAATATATTTATTAAAACAAGAATAAAACAAAGCAGAGCTATTTTCTTTCTATTCTCAAAAAAGTAATATATTGTTCTTATTGTCAAAAAAACAAGAATTAAAATTGATAACAATAATAACAAAGAACCATTTTGTAAAGAAAGAGTAGTAACACCAATAAAAGTTGCAACAAAAACTGAAAAAATTGAACAAATTATACCAAAAATACCAATAAAAATTTCAAATAAAACAAACTTGTTACCATTCCTAACAACTTCAGAACTAATATTACCATCTTCAAAATCTATTTCTTCCAAAAAAATCACTTAATCTTTTTATATTTAGAAGTAAAAAGTAGTATTTATTACTATAGTTAAATTTGATAGAAAAAAAAGTTGGAAAAAAATCATTTAAAAAGCTTATTTTTAAACCTTGCGTATTGTTTTTATATTAGGTTTAAAAACAATGTTTTTTTACCAAAAACAAAATTTGTTTTGTTTTCAAAAAAAAGCCTTTTAAAAAGGGCTAAAGGGGTGTTAGTTTGAAATATACTATTGTTAATATGGTTGCGGCAGCTTCTATAGACCAAATGCTTGACCTTTATTCTCTTGCTGTTGGAATACCAAATATTGAATATGAACCAGAACAATTTCCAGGAGCAATATTAAAAATAAAAGAACCAAAAGTTTCAATGTTATTATTCAAAAATGGAAAAATTATTTGTTCAGGAGCAAGCAACGAAAAACAAATAGAACAAGGAATAAGAAAAGCAAACAAAATGATTCACGATGTTCAACCAGAAGTAAAAGTAAAAAGAAATGTTGAATTCGAAATAGTTAACTTTGTAGCAACAGCTTCTCTCGACATGAACTTGGACTTGTTCGAAGTAGCAATGAACCTTGATAATGTAGAATACGAACCAGAACAATTTCCAGGAGCAATATTAAGATTAGACGAACCAAAATTAACTTTTCTATTATTTAAAAATGGTAAAATGATTTGTGCAGGAGCAAAAAAAGAAGCTCATTTAAAAAAAGGATTAAAAATAGTAGAAGAAATGGTAATCAAAAAAACAAGTGCAAAAAAAGAAAAGAAAACAAAAACCAAAAAAAAAGTTTGAAAAAATTGTAAGAAAATCAAACAAAAAGGTTTTTAAACACTCACACAAGAAATATTATTGAGGCGGTCATGCCGCGAGGGACACACCCGGACCCATCCCGAACCCGGAAGTTAAGTCTCGCTGGGAATGGCTTTGGTACTGCTCTTTGTAGTGGAACCTGCCGAACGCTGCCTCACTTATTGTATTTTTTCTAATAACAAACAATTTTTATTTTCTAAAAAATATATATTAGATATGAAAAGAAAAGTGTTTGTTACTTCATTAATGCATGCACAATTAAAAAAGAGAAAAAGAACAATAAGAAACACTAATATTGAAAGAATTAGTGTAATAAACCAATTAGTAAAATTGGGAAAAAAAGTAATAATAGTAGTTCCAAAAACAATTGATCAAAAACAAGACATTTTTTTGAAACAAATCAAAAAAACAAAAAATGTTAAAATAATGAGGATAGGTGAAAGAAGTCCTTACCAAGGCCCTTGGCAAAGAGATTGTTTCACAAGACTCGGAAGAAGATATTATAACAAAGATATTTCAATGAGTGCAAGAGCAATCACCCCACAATATTCACAAAGATATTTTGGCGAAGGCGGTCGAATAATTAATCTTGGTAAAATAAAAGGAAAACAAACACTACTTATTTCAAACACTGCAAAAGAAGGAATATCAATAATTAAAAAAGAAATCAAAGAAGAAATCGAAATGTTAAAAAGACAAGGATACAATGTTTTTGAATTACCAGGACACGATTTTAGCCCTTATGGACAAAAAAAACCAGAGTTAAAAAAAAGATGGTTTGACCACATAGATGTTTTTATTAATACGATACCAGAAAAAAAATTGTTAATAGTTGATCCAGATTATTTAAGAAAAAATAGAAGAATAATTGAGAATATTGTGTCAGAAACTGGTTTTAGATTAATTATAATTCCTGAAAAAGAAAAATATACTTATCCAGCAAACTTATTGTCAATAGGAAACGGAGAAATAATAATGAATTCTGACGCAAAAAAAACAATTAATATTTTAAGGAATGTTGGAGTAAAAGTTTTTGCAAGTCCAAAAGGAATAAAAGCTAATTTGACAATGCGAGGAGGAATTGGTTGTTTTGTAAATATAGATTAAATATTAAAATCAAAAAAACAACAAGTTTTTTAACTATTATAAGAATCTTATTATTTAGGAGAAAAGGATGAATCTAAAAAAGTTTTTTGAACCAAGTTGGAAAAAACTAAAATGGTTTTTTTTAGTATTCTTTATAGCACAATTTTATTCTAATGTAATAATGCCTTTTATTCCAACAATAATAATGCAAGAATTTATTAATTTTATTTTAAACCCAACAACAATAATATTGAATACAAGAGGAATAGAACAAAACATATTACAACCAATAATAATAACTTTGAATGCTGTTTGGAACTATGTTCTAGCAACACTCATTACAAAAGAAGTCAATAAAGAAAAATAATTGTTAAAATAATAGCCAAATTTTTTTCAAAGGAATGTTTTTAAACAATACAACTATATTTTTTTAGGTGATAACAAATGGCTAAAATAATTCAAAAACATGAAGAATGTATCGGTTGCGGAGCATGCACTGCATTAGATCCAATAAATTGGGAAATGAATGGTGACAAAGCAATACTAAAAGATGCTGAGCTCAAAGAAGGAATTTATTCAAAAGAAGTTGAAAATATTGGTTCAAGCAAAGACGCAGAGAATGCTTGTCCAGTAAAATGTATTATAATAGAAGAATGATCAAAAAATAATAAAAAAAGTTGAAGAAATAGAATTATTAAATACAAGTAATAAAAAATTAAATAATAAAAATATTGGTTAAAGTATTTTAAAAAAATAAATTTCAATATTTTTGGAAAAGAAATTGTTTTTTAATAGTTGTGCAAGTGATATATGTATTTTTAGTGAGTAGAAATGAATTTTGAAGAAATAAAAAAAAGTGTTTGGAACAACAAAGAAACAATCTTTTTATTAATAATAATCTTTTTATTAGCAATATCAATTAGAAGTAATCTTGTTAGATTTGAAGGAAACTATTTGTTTGAACCAGACGCTTATTATCATGCTAGGTTAACACAAGAACTAATAACACAAGGATATGTTGGTGAGATAGACCCAAATGTTTATTATTTTGTTGAAGGAGGAATGCCACAATCAACAGCAGAGCTACAACATTATTTAATGGCCGCATTATATTTTGTATTATCGCTTGGTTTTTATAACAAAGAATTAATTGCTTTTGCAGTACAAATAGCACCAATATTATTTGGTGCAATAATTTCTGTAGGAATGTATTTTTTAGCAAAAGAAATTTTTAATAGTAAAAAAGTTGGTTTGGTAACTGGTTTTTTAGCAGCTATTGGTCCAGCATTTGCTTATAGAACAATGGCTGGAGCAGAAGGAAATGATTCTCTTGCATTTGTTTGGATGGTAATAGGATTTGTTTTTCTTATTAGGGCAATAAAAACAAAGAGTTTGGATAAAAATGATTTGATTAACACTTCTTTGTCAGGAATTTTTTTTGGTTTAATGGCCATTACTTGGAGAGCAAATATTCTGATTCCATTAATACTTATTCCATCATCAATATTTATGATGATGTATATTAGTGGTACATCAAAAAAAGAAAAGATAACAAAATCAGAACCATTTAATTTTATAACAAAAATTTTTGTTTCACTTGGAATTTATACTATTATTTCTACAGCATATAGTTTTTTTTCAATAGGGTATACAGAAGTTTGGTTTTTATCATTAACAAGATCAATTTCTAATGTAACAAAAATAAATTTAGAAATAACATTATTAATTGGAATAATAACAACAATTGTTTTTATTGGATTATGTTTCTTCTTTTATAACTCAAAAAAAGAAATTAAGAGTTTAGCTCCAACAATAACAATAATCTTACTTTATGTTGGATTAATTGCAATGCTAATGTTTTTTGCAATAGAACCAGATTTTTTTTATTCAGGAGAAGGAAGACAAAGTATTAGCTCTCTTGTTGGAGAAGAAAGTCTTGGAAACAAATCTTTTGGAATAAAATATAATTCGTTAATAGTATTACCAATAATAGCATTATTTGTTTTTCCAATTACATTATACTTTTTTAAAAGAGAGGACTCGCACACGCAAATTTTGTTATGGTTTTGGACAATAATAACTTTGTTCATGGCTTGGTACAAATTAAAATTCACTTTTATTTTTGGATTAGGATTGATTGCTGGTGCAGCAATAACTTGTTATATAATATTTGAATTATTAAAAAAATATGAAATGAATAAGGCGTTAGAAGGAAAAATTGTTTTAGGAGCATTTGTATTCATATTGTTAACTGGTGTTAGTGGTTCTGATATGTATTTAACACAATTTGCACCATTTGCAAATTCTAGTCCTTATTGGATTGAAACAATGGATTGGATACAAAATAATACTGATGAGAATGCAAAATTTTTTAATTGGTGGAGTGATGGACACCAACTAGCATTTGTAACAGAAAGAAAATTTTCTGTTGATAATAGAAATGCTTCAGGATTTGGTAATAAAGCTTACGCAGAGTTTACAATTACGAATGATGTTCAAAGAGGTTATGATATTGTTACAAAAGAAATAGGAGCAGAATATATTATTTTACCATCAGATAATTTTTATTCTGGTCCAACATTTGAATTTTATTATAATGATTCAGTTGATTCTTCTTTAGGAAACAAATATTATGATTTTTCAACAAGAGTAATTAATTGTTACCCAGTACAAAATGGAATGAATTGTAATGAACAAATAATTCCAACAGAACAATATGAAGGAATGGGTAGCATATGGAAAAAAAATCCAAGCGATTTTTATAATGGAGAAACACCAATTTATTATTATGCAGAAGCAAACCAATTAATTATTTTGGGACAAACTTATAATAATACTAATTTGGCAAAAGTTTATTTTAATTCAGAAGAAACAAAAGATTTTTACGAAGAAGTTTATTCTTACAATGGAATGAAAATTTTTAAAGTAAAATAATTTGTACTAATAAGTTTATAAATAAAAAATAACTAATTATTGTTATGTTTGAAATTATTCCATTAATAATATCACTTTTAATAGTATTATTTTTGATTCCTCATTTTATCAAAAGAATGCATTTTAAAAAATTTCTTGGAACGGATATGAATAAATATAATAAGCCGTTAATAGCAGAATTAGGAGGAACAATAGTTTTTATTGGTTTTACAACAGGAATATTCAGCGCAATATTTTTAGCAACATATTTACAAGTATTTACAATAAAACTAGGTTATTTACTAGCAGGTTTTAGCACAATAGCAATAATTGCTTTTGTTGGTTTTATTGATGATATTATTGGCTGGAAAAAAGGAATAAGACAATGGCAACACGCATTATTTCCAATAATAGCAGCATTACCATTAATGGCTATTAGTATTGAAAAAACAACAATGACTCTCCCCATAATTGGTTTAATTGATTTTGGAATATTTTATTCATTAATAATAATACCAATTGCTATTACTGGTGCAAGTAATGCTTTCAACATGCTTGCAGGTTATAATGGTTTAGAAGCAGGACAAGGAATATTGTTAACAGGAACATTAACAATAATAGCTTTTTTTACTGGACAAACAACAACAATGATTCTTGGACTAGCAATGATTGGTGCGCTAACAGGATTCTTATATTACAATTGGTTCCCAGCAAAAATATTTGGTGGAGACTCATTAACATTAATGGTTGGTGCTAACCTTGCAATAATGAGTATTCTCGGAAATATGCAAACATTCGGAATAATAATTATTGTATTATTTTTCATAGAATTTTTAATAAAAGCAAAACACAAATTTCAATCAGAGTGTTTTGGTTTGCCTCAAAAAAATGGTTTGTTGAAAGCTAATCCAAAAGGTGGTTCAATAACACAATTCATTTTAAAAAAACCAATGAAAGAATGGCAAGTAACAACAACAATATTAATAATACAAGGAATGATTTGTTTGATTGTTCTAGGAATATTTTTTGTATTGTAATGTTTTATGTGGTTCACAATAATTTTTAAAATATATGCTAATATATTGATATATAGGTGATTATATGTATACTACTTTGAGAGTTGCTAATAAAACTAAAGAAAGATTAGAAAGTTTAAAGGAATACAAAAGAGAGAGTTTTGATGAACTTCTTAATAGACTTGTTGATGTTTATCCCGAAGTAAAAGAACCTTTGATTAAAGAACTATTAAAAGAATCAAAGGAATATGAGAAGAAAAGAAATAGAAAAGCGTATTCTAATATTAGAGAATTAATAAAAGATATTGAAGCTGATTAAATGGGTTTTAAATATGTTTGTTCTGAAGAATTCGAAAAAACGTTAAAAAAATTATTTAAAAAAAATAAACCCTTGTATAAAACAATTTTAAAAAAAATTGAGGAAATAATTTCTAGAGATTTAGAAACAATTAATTTTTATAAAAATTTGAGAAATGATTTGAACGATTTTAAACGGGTTCATGTTTACAAACATTATGTTTTATTTTTTAGAGTATTTAGAAAAGAAAAGAAAATACTCTTTCAAAAGATAAGACACCATGATGAAGCATATGAGTGATAAATATGAAAAAAATTTGTTTTAAATATTGGCCACAAGAAAACAAGGAAGATGATTTTTTTAAGAATATTGTAAAAAAATTTGGTTGCAAAATTGTTTCTGAAAAAGAAGCAGAAATAATGTTTTTTTCTAGTTTTGTTGATGGTAAAAATGTTAAGTCAATTCCAAAAATTAGTTTTAATGGGAAAAAAGTTTTTTGGACTGGAGAAAATATTCAAATTGATATGAAAAAGTGTGATTTTGGATTTGGATTTGATTATGAAGAAAAAGTTAAAGATGAAAATTATTTGAGGTTACCATTGTATGTTTATTTTGGCGCTGGAAAAAATTTATTGGACAAAAATTCTCCTAAAAAGATTCTTGCCTCCAAAAAAAATTTTTGTAACTATATTTATTCAAAAGATGCTATAGAAAGAGTAAAATTATTTAAAGAGCTTAACAAATATAAAAAAGTTGATGCTCCTGGAAAGAGTATGAATAATTCAATGCCTTTACCACCATCAAAACTAACAAATTTAATGAAAACAATACAAAAAACAGAGTCATTAATAGGAAAATATTATTTTTCTTCTCTTATTTCTAGACATGTTGGTAATTGGAGAAAAGCCGTAATAAATTATCAAAAAGAATACAAGTTTTCAATTGCTTTTGAAAATAGTTCTTATTCTGGTTATACTACAGAAAAAATTTTTCATCCAATGCTAGCTAATAGCATTCCTATTTATTGGGGCAATCCTAATATTGAAAGAGATTTTAATACAAAGAGTTTTGTGAACTATCACGATTATAATGATTTCAAAAAAGTGGTTGATATTGTAATTGATCTTGATACTAATAATAAAAAGTATTTGAATATGTTAAAACAACCTTGGTTGAAAGAAAATAAATTAAATAAGTGGATGGATTCTAAAAGAATAGAAAAACAATTTGAAAAAATTCTTAAAGATTAAACCAATAAATTAAAAACCATTAAAATTCTAATATTATTATGAAAATATGCATTGCTTGTTCAGCTGGAGGACATTTAACAGAAGCATTACAATTAGAAGAAGCTTGGAGAGGAAAAAAATATTTTTTTATAACAGATAAAAGAATAAATACGTTAAATTTGAAAGGAAAAAAATATTTTATTCTGCCAACAAGAAGAAATTATTTTAGATTTATTATTAGTTTTTTACAAAGTTTCTACATAATTGTTAAGGAGAGACCAACAGTCATCATTAGTACTGGAGCAGAAATAGGTTTTCCTACACTCTTAATTGGACATTACTTAGGAATAAAAACTATTTATATTGAATCTTTAGCCAGAGTTAATTCACCTTCACTTTGTGGAAAATTAATTTATGGAAAAGTTGATGAATTTTTTGTACAATGGAAAAGTGGTTTAGAATTTTTTCCAAAAGCAAAATATGTTGGCTCGGTGATTGATTAAGCAAAAAAATTCGCTTACAATTTGGGTACCGTTGGTAGGCCTTGGTGATATTTATGAAAACAAAAATATTTGTAACAGTTGGTTCAACTTATCCATTAAATAGATTAATTAATGAAATAGACAAATTAAGTTCGAAAGAATTCGAAGTTTTTGCACAAATTGGAGAAAGTGAGTTAAAACCAAAAAATATTAAATATTCTAGAATTTTGAAACAAAAAAAAATTATTGAAAAAATAAAATGGTGTGATATTGTTATTTCTCATGCAGGAGTAGGAACAATAATAGAAGTTTTAAATCAAAATAAAAAATTGATTTTATTCCCAAGATTAAAAAAATTTGGAGAAGCAATAGATGATCATCAAACAGAAATTTGTAAAGCCTTTGGAAAAAAATATGAAATAAAATGGACTACAAACGAAAAAAAAATAGAAAAACTATTAAAAAATATAAAAAAAATAAAAGTAAAAAAAGAAAACAAATTGGTAAGAGAAATAGAAAAAATTATTTAACAAAAAAAATTAATTTATTATTAACCTTTGTGATAACTTATTTTTAATATTTTTAAAATATTTTTTGTTGTCTTATAAATAAAATGTTTTAATTTTACTTTATAATAAGTAATTCTCCCAAAGTGTTTTCTTATTACTTGTTGTGTTTCATTGTAAGAAATTACTCCAGAACTTACCCCGCCCATAGTCATCCTTGCAATTGTTTTATCAATTTTTTTTATTAATGGTTTTTCTTTCAAAAAATTACAAAAAAAATCAAAATCTGAACTTGATTTGTATTTCAAATCAAAAGGAAATCTTTGTAACCACTTTTTTTTAACAAAAGAGCCTTGGTGCGGAAACATATAACCATTTTTTAACTCTGAAATAGAAGCAACCCTCGAAATTCTAACAACACGTTTTTCTTTTGGATAATAAAAATCTATTTCACCATAAACCAAATCAAAATCATTTTTTTCAAATTCTTCTGCTACTTCTCTAATAACATGTTTGTCAACAAGAATATCATCAGCATTCAAAAAATAAATTATTTTTCCACTTGCTTTTTTAACCCCCTTATTCATCGCATCATACAAACCCTTATCTTTTTCAGAAATTATTTTTGCAATTTTATGTTTATATTTTTTTATTATATTCATTGTTTTGTCATTTGATTTACCATCAACAATAATGTATTCAATATTAGGATAAGTTTGTTCAACAACAGATTTTATTGTTTCCTCAATTGTTTTCTCAGCATTATAACAAACAGTAATTATAGATATTTTATTCATTTTATCACACAATCATTTTTTTAGAAACAAAACGTTTCCACCATCTTCCCAAATAATTTCTTCTTTATCAACAACAAAATTATTTTTAATCAAAAAATCTTTTAATTTGTCATATAAAACACCACCAGAATAATTTTCGACTAAAGAAACCTCAGCAAAAATTCCTTTCACCGATTTTAACAATTTTTCAGATTTTTTTAAAACTTTGTATTCCATTCCTTGTAAATCTAACCACAAAAAATCTATTTTTTCAATATTGTTTTTTTTGATCCAAGAGTCTAGAGTAATTGTTTCAATTTTTATTGAATTATCAAATTTTACTTTAGGATGTAACTTTAAATGTTCTTTTGGTTTTAACAAAGAACTTGACCCATCGGACGCACCACTACTAACAAAAATATTTGAAAAACCATTTTTGTCAGACAAACCTAATTGCACACAAGTAATATTCTTATATCTTAAAGTATTTTTTTTCAATTGTTCAAAAATATTAGGAACTGGTTCAAAAGCAAAAATCCTTGCTTTTGGAAATGCTTTCGCCATTTCAATAGTATCCAAACCAACATGAGCGCCTGCTTCCACTATAATTGATTTTTCAGGCAAAAAATTTGAAATATATTCTTTAGAAATAAGAGAATCTTTTTTAATCAGAGATTTAAAATGAACTCTTAAAAAATTCTTAAAATATTTGAAAACAATCATAAACCCAACACAATAAATTAATAACTTTTTTCTTTTTAAATAATGCTATAAACAACAAAATCAATGCTAATTAGTTTACTTAAAAAACAATATAAAAAAATAATTAATATTAAATTTTTAATATTATTTTTTACCACTTAAAATTTAGCTCTAATTTTTTGAATTAATACTACTAAATAAATAAAATTTTTGTTGATTCTTTTTTTAGTTAAAATATGAAAATTTTTAAAAGAATACAAATTCAAATTATATTTTTTGCAATAAAAAAAAGGGTTTTTTTTGAATAAAATGCAATATGCTGACCATGATTAAAACCATAATAAACCCAATTTTTTTCTGGAATTTCTTTTGGTATTAATCTTGTTGAAAAAATAATATTATTTGAAATTTTTAATATTTTTTCAATTTCTTTTATTGGTTCTTCAAAATGCTCAAAACATTCAAAACAAGTGGTCAAATCAATTTTTTGTTTTTTATATTCAAAACCTTTTGAAAAAGTATTTTCAGTATATTTATCATCCCAATAAAAATTGAATCCCTTATTTTTCATTAATCGAGTAAAAATTCCATACCCTCCAGCATAATCCAAAAAACTATTTTTTTCTTTAAAAAATATTTT
>JAQVAR010000058.1 GCA_028690725.1 Candidatus Iainarchaeum sp. | reverse complement strand
TAGACGAAACTAGAAAAAATACAATATATGATAATCAAACACAAAAATTTATGCAAATCCATTACTGTAAAAATTGTAATTATTCACATGAATGTGTAACAGCATGGATCGAAAAAAAACCAGATATAGAATGGAATATAATAGATAAAGAAAAAATTTATTGTGAAACACAATCAGAATACGAACAATGCTAAAAAAGCCACTAATTAACAAAAAAGTATAAATTAACAAAAAAACCAAAATGTTTCAATTAAAAAACATTTTGTCTATTTTTCATATTATGAAAATCAAAGAATTTTACAAAAAAAACAAAGTTAGAGAAGGTGACAAAATACAATTTGATTTTAAAGGCCAAATAGTTGAAGGAACTATTATTCCAACATCAAGAAATAATTTGATTATAAAATTTTCTTCTGGTTATAATGCTGGTTTTGATTTAATACAAGTGAAAAAAGTGAAAAAAATTGGCGAGAGCAAAAAAGTTGGAAAAACTAGTAAAATAGAAATCAAAAAAAAACCTAATTTACCAACAATTTCTTTATTACACACTGGAGGAACAATTGCCTCAAGAGTTGATTATAAAACAGGCGGGGTTTATGCTGGTTTTGAAGCTGAAGATATAGCCGCAATGTTTCCAGAAATAATACAAAAAGCAAATTTTGAATCAATATTAGTTTCAAATATGATGTCAGAGGATATGACATTGAAAAATTATTCTTTAATAGTAAAAGCAGTTGAAAAAGAAATTAAAAAAGGAGTAAAAGGAATTATTATAGGACATGGAACAGACACACTTGGTTATAGTGCAGCATTTTTATCATTTGCAGTAGAAAATTGTCCAATCCCTGTTATAATAGTTGGTTCACAAAGATCAAGCGATAGAGGAAGTAGTGACGCTGGGATGAATTTAATTTGTGCAACAGAATTTATTACAAAAACAAATTACAAAGGAATAGCGATTTGCATGCATAATTCAATTAATGATGATTATTGTGCAATTTTATCAGGAACAAAAACAAGAAAAATGCATACTTCAAGGAGAGACGCATTCAAAACAATAAATGATTCCCCAATTGCACTAATAAATTATAACACTAAAGAAATTACATGGGTAAAAAAACAAGAAAAATTAGAAAAAAAAATGATTATTAAAGAAAAATTTGAAAAAAAAGTAGGATTAATAAAAACTCATCCAGGAATAAATGAAAAAATACTTGATTTTTATAAAAAAGAAAAATACAAAGGACTTATTATTGAAGGAACTGGTTTAGGCCACACACCAATAGGTGAAAAAGAAATTTTTATTAAAAAAATAAAAAATTTGGTTGATTCAGGTTGCGTAATAGGAATAACATCACAATGTATTAATGGAAGAGTTAATTCAAACGTTTATAGTAATTTAAGAAAAGTATCAAACACAGGCGCAATTTATTGTGAAGATATGTTACCAGAAACAGCATTTATAAAATTAAGTTGGTTACTAGGAAATTATTCAAAAGAAGAAACAAAAAAAATGCTTGTAAAAAACTTAAGGGGAGAAATAACTAGTTATACAAGAATTGATGTATATGATGAATAAAAAAAAAACAAATTTTTTTACAATAAATATGTTTTATTTGAAGAAATTGCTTTTTTTCAATCTTTTTCTAAATAATAAGTTTTTTATTTTTGTTTATGTCTTCTTTTATTATGGATGATGGTATTAGAAAAGGAAAACGACATATTGTAGGGATAGTTGTTTTTGATGGAGAAAAATTTCTTTTATTACACAGAAAATTGAATTGGGTTGGTTGGGAATTTCCAAAAGGAGCAGTTGAAAAAAAAGAAACTTTTGAAGAAGCAATTAAAAGAGAATTATTTGAAGAAACTGGTTTAAAAAAATATTCTCTATTGTCAAAAATTGATTCCTTTGAATATTATGATAATAAAAGAAATATTAATTCTAATATAACAAATTTTTTAATTAGAGTTTCTAGCAATTCAAAAGTTATTTTAAATAATGAACATGTTTTCGACAAAAAGATTGTTTTAGAACACGATGATTTTAAATGGTTTCTTCCAAAGTTTGCTTTAAAAGAAGTTAGTCATTCTAATCAAAGAGAAACTTTGAGAAGAGCAATTGAATATTTGGGTTTAAGTGAGTAAAAATGGTTTTTTTTAGAAAAAAAGAAGAAAATGTTGAGATTGAACAAGGAAAATATAATGAACAGTGTAGTGTTTGCGGTAAATCTCCTTGTGATAAAAAATGGGGCGGGCAATACTTTCACAAAAAATGTTTTAGAAAAATTAAAAAAATGGGTAAAGGAATGCTCTAACTATTTTTTCAAAAATATGTTCTAATCATATTTTGTTTTTTTGAATTTCTTTTTTTAATAAATCGCTTAAAAATTTTCCATCAATCTCTCTTAATTTTTCTTCTTTCATTAAATCGCCCATTAATGGGCCTATTGCCCCAAATTTTTTTTCTTTTATTAATTTTTGATTTTTTGAAATTATTTTTGAAATTATTTTTTTTATTTCTTCCCCACTAATATTAATTTTTTGTTCTAAAATTTTTTTTATTGTTTTTCCTTTAATTATTTCTATCAAAATACTTTTTAAATTATTTTTACTAATCTTTCCCTTTTTTTCTAATAATAATAATTCTTCAATTTTTTCTTCATTTATCTTTTCTATTTCAAAATTATCTCTTTTTAGTTCGTTCATTGTTTGTAATAATAATGTTGCACTAACTCTTGGATTTGCTCCTTTTTTAACTAATTTTTCAAAAAATCTTGCATAATTATTTATTTTCATTTCTTCTACTTGGTTTGTACTCAAACCAATTTTTGTATAATATTGTTCTCTTTCTTTCATATTTTTTGGCAAATCTTTTTTTATTTCATTTAATTTTTTTTCAGTAATTTCTTCTTCTAACAAATCTGTTTCAGGATACATTCTTGCTTCTCCAGATAATGGTCTTTGGTATGTTGATGAACCATCTTCTTCTGCCCCCCGAGTTTCTTTTGGAACTTGTTCAAAAGCAATCAAAATCCTTTTTTTTATTGATTCAAATGCATTTTTAGATTTTTTTTTATCAACAATAAAAATAAAATTATCTTCTTCACCACACAACAATTCTTTTGAAATATTTTTTTTTTCTTCTTCTGTTATCCCATAATTTGGTAGTTCATCTTTGTGTATTATTCCTGTTACTCCATTTGATTTTGCATAAGCACTTAATTCACTTCCAAATCTTTTTAAACCAACTTTTTTTCCAAGAAAACCATTCATTCCTTTTAATTTTATTCCAAAAACAGTTTTCCCTTTTATAAATTTACAATCTGTTGTTTTAAATATTTTTGAAATGTCTTTTATTTCTGAGAATAAATCTTTTTTATTTTTTATTTTTTGATTTAATTCTTTTTTTAATTCTACTAAGTCTAATTGTCTTTCAATTTCTTTTTCTATAAGGGTTTTGATCATTTCTAAATCTTGACAACCTTTTATTTCACACCTGTTTCCATCTTTAATTGAAATATTAACATCTTGTCTTATTGTTCCTTTTCCTCGTTTTGTTTTACCTGTTAAACGAAAAATTTCTCCTATTTTTTTTGCTGTTATAACTGCTTCTTCTGGATTCTTAATATCTGGAGAAGTTGCTAATTCTACCAATGGTATTCCCAATCTATCTAAATTATAATGTATTTCTTTTTTTTCTTTTTTTATTGGTCTACAAGCGTCTTCTTCTAAAATGATTGTTTCTATCCCAATATTTTTTTCATTATTAATTTTTATTTGTCCCCCAATACTCAATAACATTGTTCTTTGGAATGCTGATGTATTACTCCCATCAATAATTGTTTTTCGCATTATTATTCCCTCATTTACTATTTTTGATTTACAAAGTAGCGCTATTTCAATAGCAGTTTTTAATGCTTCTTCTTCTAATGGTTGTGGAGGTTCTTCATCAAGTTCAACGAGAGAAATATTCTTTTTGTTTCCCTCATAAAAAAAAAATTCATCTCTATTAAATGCATCTAATACTGTTGAATCATATTGTCCCAATTCTGACGCAACAGGCCTTAATCTTCTTTGAATTGAAAAATTAGTTTCTTCTTCTAATTTACCTGGCGTTCTTATAAAAAGTTTTTTTGTATCTAACTGCTGATGTACTTCTAAACCCACTTTTAATCCTAACTGTTCATAGTTTTGCATTTGCATAATAAATATCAATTATGAAAGAATTTAAAAAAGAAATTAATTTTTTGTTTTTGTTGTTATTTAACAATAACCATAAATTCCACAAATGCTGCCAGTACTTATTCCAAGACCCCAACCATCATTATTTTTGTAAATATACAAATTCCTATAACTTGTTGGATAAGTATATGCTGGACTAACATAAGTTGTACTATAATATGCTGGGTATGCTGTTGAATAATATGTTACATAATTAGGAGTCATATTTACATAAGAATAATTTGGATAATAATTAGAATATGTTGTATACGCATAACTTGTAGGATAATATGTTGTATAAGTGTAACTTGAATATGGTGTTGCATAATAATAACTTGGTTGATAATTGTATGTGTAATATTCTCTATTAAATCCAGAATATGCAAAAACACTACCAACTATCATTAATAATGTGAGTACCGTAAAAAACAATCTATTATTCATAAGTACTTTGTATATTTAACTATTTATAAATATTTCGTTAACGTGAATAAGTGAACAAGTTAGCTTTTTTAAAGAATTTTTGTATAATTTACAAACATTTTTTGAAATTTATTAAATGACAAAATTAATATTTCTTACCTTTATAAGATAAAACAAAAGCTTTACATTCTTTAAAATCAACTATATTTTTT
>JAQVAR010000057.1 GCA_028690725.1 Candidatus Iainarchaeum sp. | reverse complement strand
GGATATTTCTTGGAATAATGGTAAAAATTGTTGTGCTATTTTTAATGTTGTTTCAGCATCTTCTTTGTTATAACTTACTAATCTTTCTAATCCTATTCCTTTTTCCCATGCTTCATTTATTTCTTTGGGATAAACTTTTTCTTTTTTTATTCCAAATATTTTTTCGCTAACATTTTCTAAATCTAGTTTTACAATATTTATTGAACCAGTTCTTTGTAAAAATTTCATTATTTGGTATGAATCAATGTGTTGTTTTCCTTTTAGCTCTACTGCGTTGTCTAATCCGTGTCTTTTAATTCTGATTTCTTCTTTGTTTATTAAAAATTGTTTTTTGTATTTTTCTGCTCTTTTTTTGATATATGGAAAATCAAAATTGTCTCCATTATAAGTTACAATTAAATCCCATTCATTTATTTTTGAATTAATTTTTTCTATTAATTCTTCTTCATTTTTTAATAATTCCAAATTATCTACTTTTTTTGTTTTGTAAGAATATATTTTGCTATTAAAATTATTTTTTTCTTGTTCTGTTATTGATGCCATTATTATTGGCTGTTTTCCTATTTCAAATTTATCTGTTGAAAATGTTTCTAAATCAAATGAACCTATTTTTGCATTGAATTCTTTATCAATTTTTTTTATTGAAATAATTTTTTTATTTTCTTCTTCTATTTCTAAATAGTTTCCTGGTTCTAATGCATTATCAATTAAATATCTTTTTGCAAAGTTTATATCATATTCGAATTTTTGTATTCCTAGTTCACTAAATTCTTTTCTTGCTGCAATTAAATGAGAAACTTTTTTAAAAAAAATTTTTAACACTTCTTTTCCAAATATTTTTTGTCCTGTTTCTTCTATTTTAAAAATTTTAAATCCTTCTTCTCCAATATTTTTTTCCAAGAATTCTTTTTTTTCTTTTAATTCTCCAACAGAAATAATTATGTATAAGTATGGTTTGAACTTTTCATCATACAACCAATATGTTTCATTTTTTTCTTTTACAAATAATTTTATTTTTGAACTTTTTTCATCATCTTCGTAAGTAACATCAAATAGCAACACTTCTTTTTTCATAATATAATTTCAAATAAAAGAAATTAAAACACATTCCTTTGTTTTTTTTTTGTTTATTATTATTAACAATAACTTTTTAAGTATCAATTGCCAATTAATAATAGTTGATATTATGGGTAGGCCTGATAGATCTTCTAATAGAGATAGGGGTAGCGCTCCAGTTCCTGTTGGTGGTGTTAGAGAAGATATTAGAGCTCTTAATTCAAGTATTCTTTTAATTACTCAAAAAATTAAGTATATTGTTAGGAATGAAAAAATTCTTGGCAGAAATTTAATTGTTTTGAATAAGAAACTCAAATCTTTAGAAGAAAAAATTGTTTCTCCTAAAGAAGTTTCTGGTAATAATGCTTCTTCTGAAGATATTGTTTCTTTAAAGAAAAAGATTGAATTGTTGGAAGCACAGGTTGGCGATATTCAACAAAGAATGGTTTTTAAAGAAGAGTTAAAAGAATTAAGATATATTATTGATACTATTAATCCTTTGGAGTTTGCTACTCTTTCTCAAGTAAAAGATTTGATTGAGAAGAGCAAAAAATAGTTTATATTTTTGGTTCTCCGCTTAAACTTGGTCTTAATATTATTCTGTAATTTCTTTTGTTTTTTATTGATAATGCTATATCTTTTCCGTTAACAATATTTATTTTTGCAGTGTTGTTTTCCTTTAATTCGTTTATTTCTTTTGATGTTCCAAATACAAATCCTATTCCAATATTTTCTAAAGAAATTATGCTGTTAATTAAATTTTGTTTTCCTGTTTTAAAATTTTCTAATTCTGGTAAGAAAATAATAATATTTGTCTCATTCTTTGTTTTTATTTCTTTTGATATTTTTTTTAACATTGCGTTAATAAAAATAATTTTTTCTTCATTATTCATTTCATTTATATCAATTATTGTTGCTCTTCCTAAGTTTCCTTGTCCTTTTTTTATAATTTCTTTTATGTCCTCATTTTTTTCAAAAAAGTTTTTGTAATTTAGTTCTATTATTTTTAGTATTCTTTCTGTTTTTAATTTTTCAAATTCATTTAATTCTTTCATTTCTTTTATTTTTTCTATTAGTTCTATTGGCTTTGAATATTCTGTTTTTTGTTCTATAATTGTTTTTTTTATTTTTTCATCTTTGATTTTCATCATTTCAAATAATATTGAAAAATTTATGTCATCAAAACTTATTTTTAAATTTTCTTTTGATTTATATTTTTTTATTGGAAAACCAGATGGTTCATATTCAATAAGATTTTCTTTTAATTCATTTTCATTTTTTGAGGATTGTCCTAATCCTTCAAAATAATTGTTTGTATCAAAAATTATTAGTGTTTTATTTTCTAATAAAAAGTTTTCTGCTAATATATACATTGTGTAATTTATTTCTTTTTTGTTGTTTCCTATAATCGTTGTTCTGAACAAATTTTCTATTTCTTCTTTTATTATTTCTCTGTTTTTACTTAATCCTAATGGTATTTTTATTCCTTCTTTTTTTATATTGACTTCTGTAAAATTATCATTTTCATCTAATGTTTTTTTTAATCCGCTTAATAGTGTTCTTGCCATAAAAGGGTCTCCTATTATTGGTGAGTAATCTGTTTCTGGAACCATATTTGTTTCTTTTAATATTAATGATGATGTTCTTCCTAGTTCAATCATAGTTTCTATATTATCTCGACTTTTTTTTATTTCATTGTCTATTTTTCTAACAAAATCTTCTTGTTTAAAATCAATATAAATTGGGTTAAAAGAAATGAATAACATTTTTGTTGTTTTTTCTCCAGTATTTTTTATTATTCCAATACTTTTTTTTGGTATTGTTTGTATGAATGAACTCATATGTCCTTTTGCTACTAATGCTTGGTGACCATCAATTAATGCTCCTATTTTTTTTCCTTCTTTTATATCATAAATAATTGTTATAAAATATTTTTCTGGATTCATTATTACTTCTACTTCGTGATTGAATAATTTTCCTTGGAATATTGTTTCCCACGGCCCAAAATCTATTTTAAAATCCATTTTTCTCACTTAGAAACTAATATTATTAAGTATTTCAATTATATATGTTTTTCTAAAGGTTTTTTTTCAAAAAACATTTTTTTTCCAAAAAAGTTAGTTTTTTATATTCGTAAATTATATCTTGTATTATGGTTTGTTGATTTTTATGGTTAATGAAGAAATTGTTAATAGTACTATTAAAAGAATGCTTGATGCTGAAATAGATAATTCTACTATTATTTCAACTCTTAAAGATATTGGTATGTCTGAAGAGTTAGCAAGGGCACAAATAGAAAAAGTGAAGAATTCTTCTAATGATTCAGAAAATGTTCCGGATGTTAATACAGTTGAAGAAGATGTTAAAGAGGATTCTTCTGATTTTGATGATGGAAAAGATAATAAAGAATTGGGTGATGTTACTGAACAAAATATTCAAGTTATGCAAGATAGAAAAATTGATGAGGTTAATAATAAAATAGAGGATTTTAAAAAATCTGTTGGTGATTTAAAAAAATCAGATTCTTTTAATGAATTGAATGAAAAAATTTCTAGTTTGAGTGCTCAAAACAATGCTATTATGAAAATAATGAAAGATATTTTGGAAGCTAATAGAAAAATTCTTTCTGAGTTAGAATCAAAAAAATGATTTTTAATAACTTCTTTTTTTTTATTTTTTTAAAGAATTATTATTTTTATTTAAACAATTTTTTTAATTCTGAAAAAAAGTTTTTTGTTCCTTTTTGGAATTGGTGTACACTTGTTATTTGATATTGTGTTCCTTCTTTTCTTGTTATTGCTTCAGCTGTTATTTTTGCAGTATTGTCAACATATTCTTTCATTATTGGTGTAATATCTTTTGGTTTTGCATTGTCAACTTCTTTCCAAACTTTTTTAGAATATTTTTTTGTTGGTTTGTAAACTAATAATATTAATGCTATTAATATTGTAGTTAGTCCAAGAAAAGGTAATCTCGTGTAAAAAAAAATTATTGTTACTATTATTAACAAAATTATTGCGTAGGTGTTTTTCATTATTATCACCCAAAGCCACCCATTTCTCCACCCAATAATCCTGCATAAGGATCAGCTGCTTTTTCTTCTGCTCCTAATCCAAGTAAATATCCTAATGCGACTAATCCTATTACTGCAAATAACCAATATTCTTTCATTCCAATTCCGTTAATAAAATATATTGTTATTAGGGTAATTACCATTAACAAACTGGCTTTTACTTCTTTTGAAGCTACTATTAGAATTAGGGTTGCACCTAAAGCCATCCACATTTCTCCAAACTGAACCATTATTCCAATTAAGGCAATTGATACAACATAATTCATGAAATCCATCAAAAATCACTATTTTTTAGGTATTCTCTCCAATAATTCTTTGCCAAAAGTCGCTAATATAAAGAATATGAATACAATCCATATTAATTCTGGGAATGAAAAGAAAGTTAAATAAACAATTATTACTGCTAATAATAATCCGAGTTTTGTTCCTAATTGATTTTTTCCCCAACTATAAATCCAAATAAATAATACTATTAGAATTACTAATGCTAGACTAAGCATTATATCTCTTCCTGTTAGAGCGCCAACAATATCAAAACCCATTTAACAATCCTCCATTAATAATGATAAATAATCTTTGTTTTTGTAATATAAATAATTAATGTGCGGGTATAATTTTGCTTGTTCCCCAAACAAACAAACTAAGTAATCCGAATGTTAATAATGTTGTGAAAAACCAAACGCTTGATGTTACCCACCACCATTTCAAAATTAAAAAATAAATTAATATTCCTGAAACTATTAATGTCATAACACTACTACCAAGATATCC
>JAQVAR010000056.1 GCA_028690725.1 Candidatus Iainarchaeum sp. | reverse complement strand
TACATCAATTTCTTTTCTAGAAAAAATTTTTGTTAATGCTATTTGACCATCAACATTTAAATCAGCATTCAAACCAACACCACACTTACCACCAAACACATTTAAATTAAAATCAAATGTTTTTGACAAATTCTTTTGATTTGTTATTTCTATTGTACCAATCAATTTTCCATTTGTTCCAATAGGTGGAGAAAAATACACATAAATTATTTTTTCTTCGTTTGGATTTAAAGAAACTTGGGAATGTGAGAAAGAAACCCATTCAGGAGCAATCTTTCTAATTGAAAAATCTTGAACAAAATTACCTGTATTCTTTAATATTATTTCTCTTATTTCACCATCACAACAATTAACATCAATTACATCATCATTTTTTATTACTTCAAAAGAATAACAAAACTCTTCTGAAAGAGCATTTATTTGCAAAGTTCTTGTTAAAGTTGAATTATCTGAAACCGCTTTTATCAAATAATCTGATTCAATTTGCTGAGGAACATCCAAAGACAAAGAAACTATTTTTTCAGAATTTGGTTCAAGATTTACTTCAGGATTATTTACAACAATCCAATTAGAATTTGTTGAAACATTAAATGTTTGTTGTTGAGTACCATTATTTTTTAGTATAACATCAACAATTCTTTTTTCTGTAGCACAAACTGATATTTCTGGAACTAATAATTCAGCACCATAACAATCTTCAAAATTCAAAGTGTAATTAATAATATCTTTTGAAAAATTTGCTTCAGCGGAAACAATAATATTCTTTGAACCTTTTTGTTCCAAAAAATTCAAAATAACTTCCTCACTAAGTCCAGATAATATTTGAACTGATTTTGATTCTGCTGTTACACCAGTTATTGAAACATTAACATCAATGTTTTTTGTACCATTGTTTTTTACCAAATATTTTTGAGAAATATTGCCCAAACAATAATCTTCTTGAACATCAATTCTTTCTATTGAAACATTATAACAATCATTGATTACAACATTAACATTTTTTGAAAATACGTTATCATAATTTTTTGACTTCAAAGAAAAAACAAATTCTGTTTCTTGAGGAGAAATCGGATTTATTGACAAAACAACTTTTTTTGTTTCTTGGGGAGCAAGATATAATATTTTTTTATCAACTGAAATAAAATCTTCGCCCTCAATGATTATCTCAACTTCATCATCTTTATTTGAAGTGTTTGTTATTAAAACATCAAAATTTGTTTCTTCTTCAGAACAAACAGAAAGATATGCGTTAAGATCATTAGTTAATGAAGTAAAAGTGTTTATTCCTTGAACAAGATTTTTTGTTGAAGAAGCATTTGTTTTTGTGTTAGACAAAGTTAATGTAAATGGATAATTTCCAGAAGGAGTTGAACACAAACTCTCAACAAAAAGACTTGTGTTTAATGATTCACCACTACCTAAAACAAAAGATTCTCTTGGATAAGAAACCCAAGAATCATCCAATCCTTTTTGAAGTAAAACAAACTCATCAGTAAATTTTCCAGTATTAGCAATTGAAATATTAAAAGTATTTTTTTCACAGGGATTAGAATTATTTATTTCAGGAATCACATTAAAATTAAATGAGTGACATTGTTCAACAAACAAAGAAACTTTCTTTGATTCATTATCTAATTCACCAGCAACATTTATTGTAAAAGGAAAAGAACCTGAATTAGCATAACACTCGGGAGTAACAAAAACAAATAAATCTTTACAAGAACCAGCATTAATATTCAAAGTTAAAGGAGCAAGTTCAACCCATTTTGCACCCAAACCAGAAACTGATACAGAATAATTACCAGTAATATCAGCGCAAACAGAAAATGATTGTGCTTCAGTCTCACATTGACACAAAGTTATTGATGATGGACCGTTAATTGTTAATGCATTAACACTATTAAAACTAAATAAAATAAAAAAACTAATTAAAATTATTAAAACTTTTGAATTCATTCTTCAACACCCACCCAAACTTCCTTTTTTTCAGAATAACTGGCTGAAAAAACAACACTCAATATAACTATTATTAGTAATAAAGTTAATAAACCCACTACTCCAATGAACATAAAAAAAATCCCTGAACTATTATTACCATAATCAAATAAGTTAAAACCAAACAAACCACCAAAAAAGGCTTGATCAGAAAAAACTATTATGTAGAATTCTTTTTTATTTAATAATTGATTTGGTAGTCCATCAACTACTTTTTCTATCACAAATAATGGTGAAAAATTTCCATTAATATCTTTTGAAATAACTTTTCCACTTAAAGTCAAAACTTCTTTTGGTCCTATTAAACTAATCATTTTTTCTTCTATTTCTATTCCTTGTGGAACATTTTCAAAAGAAATTTTTAAATTCTTTAATTCTAAATCTGAATTGTTTCTTATTTGAATATAATAATTTTTTTCAGAATTAGAATTCATTTCTATTATTGAAGTATAACTCATTATTTCTATATTATCAAAAAAAGGTTTTCCAATAATATTAAAATAGATTTTCGCTTCTAATGGAACATTACCATCTAATTTTATCAAAATGCTTTGTCCGTCAGCAACCACTGCTTCAGTATTAGTTGAAACAGAAACATAAATTATTTTAGAACTCTTTTTTGAAACAGTTACTTGTTGTTGTGAAAAATTAACATTTACCCCAACAGGTAATTGTAACGCTGACAAAGAAAATGTTTCTTCAAAATCACCATTATTAATTATTTCTATTTCAAATATTTCTGAATCACACCAAATTATGTCCCTAGATTCTGTTCTAATATTTATTGAAGAAGCACTTGTTCCAAGAACGTTTAAACAAATTTGTTCATCTTGAACAAAACCAACTTCGGCAAAAGGCCCTACGGGCAATTCTTCTCCAGAAACAGTTACAAATCTTATTCCTGCACTAGCATTTTCAGGAATTTTTAATGAATAAAAAATTTTTTCTGAAGTGGTTCCTGAAAGAGAAACAATATTTTTTGATAATTGATTTTGTAAACCATACATTGCTAATTGAATACTCTTTTCATTAAAAGAACAATCAATACAATCATTGCTAACTCTTCTTACATTAAAAGAACTTTCAAAAGTTTGTCCTTTTGAAACATCAAAGCAAACATTAGGAACCTCAATCAAAAAATTTCTTTCTCTTATATCAGAACAATCTTTTACATCAACAACCAACATTTTTTCAATATGATAATTTCCACTAATAGCACTTAATTGAACAATATGTTTTCCTATTGCACCCTTAGCATTTATTGTTAACCTTACATCTCTTGATTCAAAAGCAGGAACAAATATTTTTTCTTTTGAAAAATATGGTAATAATAATTGATTTTCTGCATTCAAAAACAATGTTTTTTGTTCATTACTATCATTTCTTATTGTTACTAAAAATTCTTTTTTATCACCACTACAAACAAAACCATCAAATTCTTTTACTTCTATTTCACCAAAATAAGAACAACCACCAATTTGATATTCAAAAATAAGTTCAATATCATTTTCATTATCAACTATTTTAACATCATAAAAAGAATTATCTGCATTACAAGTATTCACACTAAAATAAAGTTTTCTTGACTCATTTTTATTCATACAAAAAGAATTATTTGAGAGAGAAGCATTCAAATATTCATCATGTTCTAACTCAAAATTAAAACACACATAATCTGAATTATTAACTAAAGTAATTTCTTGTGTATGAGAAGTACAATCTTCTAAGCAAAAAAATTTTTGATCAGAATAAAAATCAATATCTGTATTATTAAAACAATTTGTTTCAATCATCATTTTTTCGGTGATTGAATTGTTTCCAGAATCATTAACAGTTATTTCCAAATCATTAAATGTTTTTGCATTAGTTTTAACATCACAAGAAATATAATTATTATCTAAACGACATGAAATATTATTAGTATTAGTTTGAGTCAAGCTAAACGTTAAATTGTTTCCATCTTCTTTATCATAAAAGTATTCTTTCAAATTTATTACATCATTAGTATTTTCATTTAAACAAATATCTGGAAAAGGTTTTTTTAAATAAGGAGGACAATCCATTATTGAAATCCTGAAAGTAGTATCGTTTGTTTCAGAAAAAATATCTTGCACTTGTACTGTAATATCAGAATAATTATTATCACAATAATTTATAGAACAAGAAAGATAAATATTATCTTCAATAAAACAATTAATTAACTCAGAATTTGATTGACCCGTAATATTGAATGTTAGCAAAGATTTTTCTTCATCCATTGAATAATTTTTCAAATTAATAAATTTTGTTAAATTGGCAGAACAACATTTCTCTTGATTAGGAATGCTTATTGTTGGAGAATTATTTTGAATATTAACAACAAAATTTTGTATGCCAACATCGCCACAAGGGTCTGTTGCGCCAACCCAAACTACTGTTTCACCTAATAATAATGAAGAAGAACATTCTAAGTAACGATTATTGTTTAAAGAACAAGATAAATTATTATTATCTATTAAGAAAGAAAAAGTTAATTCACTTAATCTATGATCAGAATCTCTAGCAAAATCCCACAAATCAATAGTAAAAGAAGAGTCATACCTTATTGTTTTATTATTAATTGTTTTTATTGTTGGAGGCAAATTATTTTCACAAGAATCATATTGTTTTTCACAATCCAATGTTAATGAAACAATAGCATGAGAATCATAACCATGAATTTTTAAAACATTTTCTTCTTGTAAAACAATAGTTTTTTGATCTAATTGTTGAGTATCAATATCACAAAAAACACAATTTTCATTCGGAGGACCATTACAATGATTATCACTAGTTATTCCAATAAATTCATCATTAATATAAAAAGCAGTTACTTCATTAGCTTGTTCTTGTGAACAAAAAGCACTTACTTGTGCAGTAATAGAACAAACATTTGTTCCTGGTTGATTAGAAGT
>JAQVAR010000055.1 GCA_028690725.1 Candidatus Iainarchaeum sp. | reverse complement strand
AAATTAGCCATAATTATTTCAGAAAATTTCTCAACCAAAGGAAAAAAGATAGTTATTGAAATGGCACGTCAGTCTTTAATGAATAGTTTTATGACAAACAATCAAGAGGAATATTTTTATAAACGAAAATACAAAATAAAAACTTATGACTTAGATAGGGGGTGGAGACTTGAATTAGTTCCTGACAACAAATATTCTCTTAAAGACTTTGCACATGATGTTAACGTTCTGCATTGTGTCTCAACTAATATTTTAGCAAAATTTAATATGATATGGGGTGGAGAGGTCACTAAAAATTTAAGTTTTAATAATCAAAGCCCAGAAATTGAAATCATCCAAGGTATGCTACATATAAAATATTTAATTGAAAACAGAGGAAAAAATTTATTAGTTCATCCAGAAGACAGAGACCTTGACACTATAGTATTTGGAAAAGATTACTTCAAAACATTTATTGACCTACAATATGAAAAATCAAATGACTATAATGAAAAATGGTTTTCTGAAACAGACAAAATATTAAAAAAATTTAACCCACAATATAATACATCTTTTTCTGAGTTAATTATTGATAATATAGCGAACTTTTTTAAGTGAGTTTTATGAATTTTTTATCAAAGCTAAAAAATAAATTATTTAAATCACAATACAATTAATTTGTATTACATTTAACTTTATAAAAAATAATATAAATTTTATTCATATGTGACAACAGTACTTTTTACTCTTTATTGTCCGTGAAATTGTTTTGTTATAATATTAATTAATAGTAGTATTGTAAAATAATTTAACTTTGTATACATAATTAATTTATATTTTATGTAATACATTAACTAAGTAGTATAGTATACTAATTAATTAAATACACTAATTAATTAAATACACTAATTAATTAAATACACTAATTAATTAAATACACTAATTAATTAAATACACTAATTAATTAAATACACTAATTAAGTAAGAGAGTTCTTATTACAGAAACTCTCAATACCCAATTTATTTCATGTGAAATAATGCATTTAGTATTTATGAAAGTTACAAAATACTAGAATATCATCTCCCACTATTTCTTATATCTCCCCCATATAATGATAAATTTTTTGGATAGAAAAAATCAATACTATCTAATTTCCTTCGTATTGTTTTTTTTGCTATTTTTCCTTCTTCTTCCATTTTTCTTAATGCTTGTATAACATCCGATTCAGAATATGCAAGATTACTTGAATATATTTCTTGGGGCAGTACTGCATATTTGTTTGGCCTTATGAAATGTTTTATGAAATGTGGTTGCATTACTTTTTTTGTTTTTCCTTTAGAAAACATTTGTTTTAAGATATATTTTTCCACATTCATGATAATTCACCTAGCTTTTCTTCTTGAGATTTAAAATATTCTTCTTGTTTTTGAGAAATGTCTCTTTTGACTGCATAGAGTAATTCTTTTGATTCTTCACTTTGTTTTGCTTTTTGAAATCCATGGTCAATGTCAAGATGGTCAATTATTTTTCTTTTATCTTTTAAAGTTTGTTTACTTGCAAAGTAAAAAACTTCTTTAATAAAATTCTCAATTAATTTATCCAGTTTATTAAAACTTTCTTTGTAAATTAAAAAGCCACTTGGTTTTAGATGCCTTATTTTTTTCTTGTAAAGAGTTCTACTCAAAAAAAACACCCCCCAATCTCAGCTCTGCAGAATTGACTTTTCTTTTAAAATTTGGAAAAGTCGCTTCTGTAGATGAGAGATTTTCGCTACAGATTTTTTTAATCAAATTGTTGCTGTGAGGGTTAGCTATATTCAAAAAATTTGAATATAGCTTGTTTTCTTTAGGTTTGAAAAAATTTGTTTTTTGTTGATTAAATGGTTTTTTTTCTAGAATTTCTTGAACTTGTCTAGCTCCACCATTATTTTCTAAACAAAATACGCAAACCCAGTTTTTTGATTGACCATTATGAGTATAAAATCTTTTTAACCTTGCATGTCTTTTTAGTTTACAAAAAATACAAATCTTATCACTCATTTTTTATCACCCTGTTTTTTGATTGAATTATTCTAGAACATTCAACTAAAAATTTGAATTTATTAGCAATTTCAGCTGAATTGAGACTATTCAAATAATCCAATATCTCATTTTCTTTCATTACATACCACCTCCCATGTTTTATGAATGGCAAATCTGATTACTTCTGAATCACACCTCACGCCAATTCTTGTTTTTATTTGCTGGATTTTTTCTTCATCAGCATTGTTTACTATTAAAATTTTCTTCTTTTCTTTCATTTTTTTACACCTCGGTATATTTAAAAACATCAAAATAGAATATAATGTGGTAAAGATGGTTTTCAAAAACCACGTTTGATTATGAATAGAATAGAAAACATTTGGAAAAATATTCGCGTACTTTTGATATTAACAAAAATAAAAGATGGTATTACAATAACTGAATTATCTTTAGCCACTAATTTATACCGTGAAGATATTGGAAATATTTGTAAACAATTGAGTAATGAATTGAACATTATTAAAATAGAAAGATTAGGAAAAATGCCTAAAAGTACAAAATATTATTTAACTAAATATATTTGGGCTGATTTATTTATTGAATATTATAGATATTCAATAAGTTATCCAAACTATAAAAAGAAATATCCTGAACTAAAATCTATTTTCTCAAAATTACCAAATAAAAACGAAAAGACAATAAAAAATCTTAAAAAATGGAAAAATGAGTTAAACAATTTAATTAAAGAGTGGATATTTTTTAAAAAAGAATTTGGTTGGAGAAAAGTCAATAAAAAAAATAAAATAATACCATTAACTCTTGATTCAATATTCAATGAACTTATTATTATGTCATATTTAATTAGAAATTCAAATAATAAAAATACTGAAAAAATAGCCCCCCTATTAAAAATTTTAAATACCATCTTTATAGATATTATTGAAAACAAGTATTCTGGTTATGATGATTCAGAATTATTTGAATTTCTTGAGAGTTATGATTAAATTTTAATCAAACACAAGATTTATAATTTAAAATAACATAAATAAATAAGATATTAAGCGTATGAATTGCACCAACCAGCAAACTCTGGGAGGGGGGATTTACTTTTTTTAGTAACAGTACGACAGCCATGAAACCTTTTTATTAACAATTAAACAATAAGTAAATATGGAATTTGAATTTAAAAATAATCAAATATTATTTGATAGAGAATTAAGTGAATTAGATGAATTTGTAATAAAATTTGTTAATATACTCAACAAAAACAAAATAAATTATGTTCTTGTCTCTGGATACATAGCAATACTTTTTGGAAGAAGTAGAGAAACAGAAGATATTGACATTATTATTGAAAAAATTTCTTTTGAAACATTTGAAAACTTATGGGATGCAATTGAAAAAGAATTTGAATGTTTAAATACATTCTCTTCAAAAGAAGCATATGAAGAATTTTTATTAAATCAAACATCAATCAGGTTTGCTTACCCTGGAGAATTTATTCCAAACATGGAAATAAAATTCCCAAAAAAAGAATTTGAGAGAGAAACTCTTAACAACAAAATAATTGTAAAAAGCAAAAAATATTCATTTAATATTTCAAATTTAGAAAAACAAATAGCATTCAAATTATTCCTTGGTTCAGAAAAAGATTTAGAAGATGCAAGACACTTATGGAACATATTTAAAGAAAATTTGAACAAACAAGAAATTATTAGAAAAGCAAAAGAATTAAATGTTTTGGAAGATATAATTAATATGGTGCTTGCATGAAATATTCACAAGAAGAACTAGATGAATACAAAAGTCAAAATTTTAAAGAAAGATTAAAATTTATTGATGATTACACAAATTGGTTAAAAAAAACACCTAACAAAAAATGGTCAAAACAACAAAATAAATTACTTTCTCACTAAAATAAATTAATTTTATGAAAATAAATCCAACTCAACTAGCAAAATCGAGAGCCAATCGGTGTGCAATTCTGGGAGAAGGGATTTTTTCAAAAATCACGCCGACCAACTAATTCTTTAGTGGCACGACACTTCCAGAAGGTTTAAAATAACGTTAACTAACATTATGTTAGGCGAGGTTATATGCAAAAAACTGTTACAATGAATCTAAAAGCCAATGAATACACAAACAGAGTTCTTGGCGTTGTGAAAGAAAAATATGGTCTTAATGATAAAGGACAAGCATTAAACAAATTCGCTGAAATGTTTGGAGATGAATTTGTTGATAGAGAAGTAAAAGATGAAATAATAAAAGAAGTAATTGCTTCTTGCGACAGGCACATAAAGAAATATGGCTTCAAACCAATGACTACAAAAGAGCTTGATAAAATTTGTCGAGGCGATTAAAATTGCCTTTTGAATTTCAACTTTCTGATGAATTAAAAGTAACTATCAAAACAATTGCAAAAAAAGATCAAAAAATGACTGAAGCAATAAACAAAAAAATAAAACAAATAATTTATTCAGACGATTTTACAATCGACCACTATAAAAATCTAAAATATGAAATGAATGATTATAAAAGAGTTCACATAATGAAACACTTTGTATTATTATTTAAAGTATTCAAAGAAAAAAATTTTATTTTATTTGACAAATTTGGACATCATAATAATATTTACAAAAGAAAAAAGTAACTATTATGAAAATCCAAAAATTTCTTACTACAAACAACGCACTAGTTTTTTTGCGTATAATTTTGAAATAAAAGATTGTGCCATTTTTTTTATAAACAAAAAAATCTAAATAAATTATGAAAAAATTTATGGAAACTACTGACAAGAAAATACTTGATAATTATATAACAAAAATTTTTGAGATGTATAGGTTCAAGACATTTGTCGCACCTGCTTTAATGCAGGTGGTTAGTCTTGAAGAAAATAGAAAAGATTCGTTTATTTGCTGTAAAAAAGCAGTATTTTAACAAATGGAAAACAAAAGATGTTG
>JAQVAR010000054.1 GCA_028690725.1 Candidatus Iainarchaeum sp. | reverse complement strand
TGATTTAAGGACTTATTTGTTATTACAAAGTAAGGGTTCTGATTTTAAATTTGATATTAATGGTGTTGCAGAAATGAGAAATTTTTTCAATACTTTTAGTAATGCATTAAATTATGTTAATCTTTACACAAAAATTGATTTTTCAGAAAAAAACTTGGGTGATTTACTTCCAGAAGATAATTGGATTCTTTCAAAATTGTCTAATTTAAATAATAATGTTTTAAATTCGTTTAATAATTATGAATTTTATAAATCTGTTTCTTTAATAATGGATTTTGTTGACAAAGATTTTTCTAGAACATATTTACAATTAATTAGAAAAAGAATTAATGAAGAACAAGTTAGTAAAACAATTTCAATTATTGTTGATTCTTTATTAAAATTAATTGCTCCAATAACTCCTCACGCAGCTGATTATTATTATACTTTTTTTAATAAAGGTGTTTCTGTTCATACTTTAAATTTTAATGATTTATCATTTTTTTTAAACAATGATTTAGAAAATGAATTTTGTTTGGTTGAAGAAATTTCAAGAGTGTCTCTTGCAATTCGCTCTCAAGAAAAATTAAGATTAAGATGGGTTTTAGAAGAACTTGTTATTGTAACAAATGAAAAAATTAATAATTTTGAAAAAGTTATTGGGACTATGGTTAATGTAAAAAATGTTGTTTTAAAAAAATCTTTTGAAAAAAATGATGAATATATTTTTAAGGAATTTAGTAAGGGAAAAATCTTTTTGAAAACAAGTGCTTCAAAAGAATTAAAGGATTTGTGGGAGATTAGTGAATTATTAAGACAAATACAGGATGCTAGGAAAAAAGCTGGTTTAAAGCCTGGTCAAAAAACAGAATTACAAATTAATTCTAATGACAAAACTTTTTTAGAAAAAAATAAAAAAATGATTGAAGATAAAACATCAACAACAATAAAAATTGTTGATTTAAAAGAAATGCAAAAATTTGTTGAAAGAGAGTTTTCATTCAAAATAATAATTTAAAAAATTATTTTTTTATTTTTAATTATTTTAAGCAGACATTATTATTTTTAGAATTATCATTATTATTATTATTAATATTGAAGCACCTAACACAAAATAGGGGCTAATTTTTGGACTTTTGCTTTCTGCATCAAAAAATCTTGTTATTCCTATTGCCGAACTTGGCCCAGAATTTTGTGACTTGTTTTTTATAAACTTTACCATTAAACCACCATTATTAAATATTACAAACTAATAATTATAATATAAAAAAGAAGTTTTTAAATGGTTGCTTTGTGATTAAAAATGGTTGAATTAGATGTTGTTGATATTGGTTTCAAATTGTTCGGAGTAATAATTCTTGTAATTATTCTTTTATTTTTTTTAACTTGGTCTGGGATTGTTAGGTGTGGGGATATTCCTTATTGGTGTGATGTTTATGAGACTGTAATGGGTTCTCCCAGAGTTTTAATTGTTCACGGAGATAGTGGTTTGGGAAATCCTGATGAGTTAAAAAGTTTGTTAACGGATCCAACAAAAGTTGGTGTTAATGCTGTTGATGTTATTCATCTTGATAGAGTTTCTTCAGGAAATCTTCAAAGATATAAATTGGTAATAGTTGAAAATGCTAAAAAAATGAGTATTGACCAATTATCAATGTTTATTGACTATGTACAAATTGGTGGTGGAAGATTAATTTGGGTTGGTGATGCTGGAACAGAACGAGGTGATGATGAATTAAACGAATCAATTGATGTTAATGATGATAGATTAAAATTAGATAATCCTTGGGCAAGAGCAAGAGAAACACAAACAGAATATGTTGTTCTTAATTTTGATGAATTTTTGGGTTTAAAATATGTTGGAAATTATTGTGCTGAAATAATGTGTGCTGAAGAAAATTTTTCTCCCGGAATAATTATGACAGAGGTTACTGGTTCTCATTTTTTAATTTATGGTTTGACTCCCGCTCTTGAATTAAAAATTAATCCACAAAGAGATTTTGCAATAGTTTCACAACTCTCAAATATTTCTAATAGTAATATTGTATTATCTTTAGATCAAGGTTCATTAAAACAAGGAAAAGAAAAACAATTCCAAAGACATTTGCCAATAATTGCAACTTCTGGTTTGGGAGAAAAAATTGCTTATTATGCTTATCCATTAGAATATTATTGTAAAGATAATAATACTCCTAATGCGTGTGTGTTATTGTTAAAACAAATGTTTTATGGGATGCTTGGAAAATAATTTAAAAAATAATATTTTTTATTATTCTTTTTTTTTAATATTTTTTATTATTCTTTTTTTTATTTTTTTATTTATTGTTAAATAAAATTTGTTTTACTATTTTTAACTAGTGTTAAATTAAAAGTTTAATAAAACAATCTAAAGAGTTAAGTTTATTAAGCACAATCGCATTATTTTTTTAAATGTCTTTAAGGGAAATTATTATAAATACATAAAGACAATATATTAACATATTAATTGAAGGGAGTGAAGAAGAAATGTATGATGATGCTGGGGGAGCTGATCCTGCGCCTATGGGTGGGGGGATGCCTAGATTTAATTTAGAAGGTTTGATTCCGTTAATACTTCTTGTGATAATTGGAATTGCTTCTTTGAACTATTTTGGAGTGGTAGATATTCCATATCTTCCAAAAGGTAGTGACCATGTACAATTGTTATTTATTGGTGAACCTAGTTTGGGAGAAAAAGTTGTTTTAGATAATTTGTCTTATATGTTAACTTATAGGATTAGAGATGCTAGAACATTTGGTATTGGTGCTTCTGAAGAGCTTTCTCAATATAGTATGGTTATTCTAGATCAAAGTTTGACTGATAAGAGCGTTTCAGTTTCACTCGGTGAAGCATTAGAAAATTATGTTAATAAAGGTGGAAAATTAATAGTAGTACAAAATTCTGGTATTTACCAGAGTGTTGGTTTAGGTGGAAGTGTTGCTACTGATGTTGTTGGTTGGAAAGCAACTTTTGGTAATGTAATGCCTGCTGAGTGTGTTCTTGGTCCAACAAACGTTCCTACTTGTGCTGAGGGACAAGAAATAAATGTTGCGGGTAGAATAAGAAGAGAATTATTCAATCATCCAATAATGAGTGGTATTGAATTAACTCCTCCAGAAGGACAACAACCATATCAACTAAGAACTTTTAACATTCAAGCTAATGAGGGTGCTAAAAGGATAGCATATGTTCAATCTGAAGGAACTCCAATGACTTATCCAGCAATATTAGAAAAAAAGAGTTTTCCTTTCGGAACAGTAATCTACTTTAATTATGATCCTGGTTATACTCCAGGAATACTGACAAACACAATAAAATATTTACAATAAATGAAGAAGTAGCTTTTGCTACTTCCTTTTTTTTATTTTTTTCTAAAAAAGTTTGGTTTAAAAAGATTTTACTATTCATTTTATTTAATTAATTTCTTGGAGGAATCAAAAATGGCTAAAGATGGAAAAGAACAATCAAAAAATGAGGGGAACTTTGTTTTTGTGGGTAAAAAAGGAGTAATGGCTTACGTGTTAGCAGTAATAACACAAATGAGTGAGGGTGCAAAAGAAGTAACAGTAAAAGCAAGAGGAAAATCAATTTCAAGAGCAGTTGATGTTGCAGAAATTGTTAGAAACAAATCACAAGAAATAAAACTTTCTGGAATAGAAATTTCTACAGAAGAAGTTGAAACAGAAGATGGGAAACCATTAAAAATATCAGCAATCGCAATAAAATTAAAAAAATAGTTTTTTTGAGAGCTTTATGCTCTCTTATTTTATTTTTTTTAAAAAATTTTTTTTATTGCAAAATTTATTATACACAAAGTATTTAAATTACTAATTCCTAATTAATTAATCTTGTATTGTGGTTAAAATGACAAAAATGGTATTAGAACATAAAGAGTATATTGATAAAAAATATGTTCCTAGCAAAGATGATTTGGTTTGTGCTTTTTTTGTTGAGCCTGCAAAAGGAATTTCTTTTGAAGATGCTGCAAAAAAAGTTGCTTCAGAATCAAGTATTGGTACTTGGACTGAAATAGAAAATTTGTCTTATAATTTGTTTAAAAAATTGTCTCCAAAAATTTTTTATTTAGATCCAAAAAATGGTATTTTTAAAATTGCTTATTCGAAAGAGTTATTTGAAGAACACAATATTGCTCAAATAATTTCTTCTGTTGCTGGAAACATTTTTGGAATGAAAGATTTGCAAAACATAAAATTGCTTGATATTGATTTTCCAGAATCTTTTGTTAGACATTATTCTGGGCCAATGTATGGTGTTGATGGAATAAGAAAAATTATGAGAGTAAAGTATAGGCCTTTAGTTGGTGCTGTTGTAAAACCAAAAATTGGTTTGAACGAAACACAACATGCTAAAATAGCTTATAATTCTTGGCTTGGTGGTTGTGATTATGTTACTGATGATGAAAATTTAACTTCAATGCCTTTTAATAATTTTGAAAAAAGGGTTAGTTTAACTTTAAAAGCAAGAGAAAAAGCTGAGAAAGAAACTGGTGAAAAAAAAGCTTATTTACCAAATGTTACTGCTTCATATCCTGAAATGGTTCAAAGAACAGAATTTGCTTTAAAGCATGGTTGTGATTTTGTGATGGTTGATGTTCTTGCTGTTGGTTGGTCAGCAGTTCAAGCTTTAAAGGATCAAGATTTTAGAGTTGTTTTGCATGGTCATAGAGCAATGCATGCTACTTTTACTAGGAATCCAAAACATGGTATTTCAATGATTACAATTGCTAAGTTGTGTAGATTAATTGGTTTAGATGAATTACAAGTTGGTGGCGTTGCTGGAAGAATGAATGAAAAAGTGGGCGAAGTTTCTAGTATTGGTGAGGCAATAGAACAACAAGTTGTTTCAGAAGATATTTTTAGACATAGATTACAAGAAAATTGGTTAAAATTAAAACCGATGATGGCTGTTTGTTCTGGTGGTTTATTTCCGGCTAGTGTAAAACCATTAATTCATT
>JAQVAR010000053.1 GCA_028690725.1 Candidatus Iainarchaeum sp. | reverse complement strand
GTTTTTGCAGAAGAATTCTTTTTTCGTGCTTTTCTAGTAAAAAAAATAGGAATACTTTTTTCAACTATTATATTCACTTTTTTTCATTTAGGATATGAATCATTAACCCAAACAATAGGCGTATTTTTTTTAGGATTAATACTAGCATACTGGTTCAAAAAAAATAATTCAATAATACAAAACTATTTCGGACATTTAATATACAATTTAATAGCAATAATATTGTATGTAATAATATAATAATTATGTTGATTTAAAATGAAAAAAAAAAATTTTTGTCTTGGGATAGAGAGCACAGCACACACTTTTGCAGTATCAATAATTGATAAAAATTGTAAAATACTAGCAGAAGAAAAAAAAATGTTTACTACTAAAAAAGGAGGAATAATACCAAAAGAATTATCTGAACACCATTACAAAATAGCACCAAAAATATTAGAAAATGCTTTAAAAAAATCAGGAAAAAAAATTAATGAAATTGATTTGATTGCTTTTTCACAAGGCCCAGGAATAGGAAATGCTTTAAGAGTAGGTGCAAACATTGCTAGACAATTATCATTATTAAATAATATTCCATTAATAGGAGTAAATCATTGCATAGCACACATAGAAATTGGTAGAAAAATATGTAATGCTAACGACCCAGTATTATTATATGCTAGTGGAGCAAACACACAAATTATTTGTTACGAAAATAATTATTACAGAGTTTTTGGAGAAACACTTGACACAGGAATAGGAAATTTTTTAGATACATTTGGAAGAAAATTAGGAATAGGTTTTCCAGCAGGACCAAAATTAGACGAATTATATTTTAAAGGAAAAGAATTATTAGAATTACCATATACTGTAAAAGGAATGGATCTTGCATTTTCTGGATTATTAACATCTGCAACAAAAAAATATGAAGAAATTTTGCTAGAAAAAATTAGTAAAAAAGATAAGGAACAAAAAATTAATAATTTAATTTATTCTACATTGCACAATGCTTTTGCGATGCTAACAGAAGTAACAGAAAGAGCATTAGCACACACAGAAAAAAAACAAGTTATTTTAGGAGGGGGAGTAGGTTGTTCAAAAGCATTACAAGAAATGGTTGAAAAAATGTGTAAAGAAAGAAAAGCAAAATTATTTGTTCCACCAAACAATGTGATGACAGACAACGCAATAATGATTGCATGGTTAGGAATTTTAATGAAAAAAAATAATAACAAAACAAACATTAATCAATCAAAAATAAAACCAAAACAAAGAACTGATGATATAAAAATTAATTGGAGAAATAATTTGATAAAAAAAGGAAATATTTAAATACTTACTAATACTTATTAAATTGTAATTAAAAAAGGTATTGTGGATGGTTAAAAAAATAGTTCGTAAAAAAAGTGAATATAAAAATTTAGAAATTTTAGAAAATAAAACTTCTTGGAAAAAAATAGCTTTTGCAATTATAGCAGGAATATTATTAGGATATTTTTTTGTTTTAAACAAAGTAGGAAGTATTGCTGGAGAAATAATGTTAATCTTTATTATCTTATCATTATTGTCTTGTGTTCTTGCAATATTATTGGATATAAGAAGAATTTTGCTAACAAAATAATTTTCAAAATGTCTTGTTTAGTATTATTTTTTTAAAAATTATTTTTTAGGCCAATGCTTTTTCATAACAATTCTTTCTTTTTTAAAAAATAAGTACAATGGAACTGAAATTGAAAAAATAATTAAACCAAAAACAAACAAGGGCAATGAAAAAACAAAAATAGTTATACTTTGCCAATATTGAGTCAAAAACATCAAAATACAAAAAATTGCTCCAAAAATTGCTAGAATAGGCCATTTTCCAATATTAATGGGAGAAATAAAGTTTAATTTTTTAGGATTTTCTTTAACTCTAATGGCTATTAAAGAAGTATTTACTGCAAAAAACATCAAAAAAGTGCCCATTGTTGTTAAGTTTCCTAATACTTCAATGTTTCCAACAAACAAAAAGCATATTGAAGCTATGCCAACCAAAATAACAGAATAAAAAGGCGTTTTTGTTTTAGAATGAGTTTTTGACAAAAAACTGGGAAAAAAACCAAGTTTTGACAAACCATAAGACAATCTACTAGAAACCACTAATAACAAAAGAATAGTACTTGCAGTAGCAAAAAGAGCTGCAAAACTAAGCCAAATACCAAATCCCGGCATAATTGCATTTTCAGCAACCAATGCTAATGGCCCCCCAACCAAAATATTTTCAGGATTAGTAGCATTAGCTAATTCTATTGGAGAAACAACGCTAACAGAAACAAGCGCGACAAGAACATAAACAATAGTAGCAATAAACAATGAAAGAATAATTGCTTTAGGAACAGTTGTTTTTGCAGCATTAACTTCTTCAGAAATGTTTGCTATCCCCTCAAAACCAATGAATGCAAAAAAAATTAGAGCAACACTAGAAAAAATGGCAGAAAATAATCCAACACCAAAAACATTTTTTGGTCCTTCTAACAAATTAACAGAACCAATAAAAGGAAGACCAAAAATTATTATTAAAAATAATCCACTACCCCCAATAATAGTTAATAAATAATTTAGTTTAACACTCTCTTGAATACCAACAAAATTTATTATAGAACACAAAATAATTATTGCTATCGCAACAAACAAACCCGGAAAAGAAAAAAACAATTTAAAATAAGAAGTAAAACCCCAAGCAACAGTAGAAATTGAAAAAAAAAGTGTTATCAAAACAACAAAACCAATAAAAAAAGATAAAAATTCTTTTTTAAAAGCATTTTTAACATAAACTGATTCTGCTGCTTCTTTTGGAAAATAAGAACTAAGTTCAGCATAAGAAAAAGCGGTTAAAGCAGCAATCAAAGAAGCAATAATAAAAGAAAGCCAAAGTAAATTACCAATAATACCAGCAGTAGAACCAATCAAAGAATAAATGCCCGCACCAAAAATTACACCAAGACCATAAAAAGTTGCTTGTCTCAAAGAAACACTTCTTTCCAAAGCCATAAAATCAAATCCAATTAAACAAAAAAATATTATAAAAAATTTTTAAAAAAATAATATTAAACTAAAAAATAATTAATTATTATCCACCAGCCCAAAAAAATTATTTCCTTCTAACAAAAACCTTCTTTTTACCATGAACCCGAATAGTACCAGTTTTTTTGTTAGTAATACGTCTAGTTGGAAATAATCTTTTAGCAGGAAGAATTTTTCTACTCAAAACAGAAGGATTATAGATTGAATCCCTAAACGGTTTTGTCAAAGAAAAAACATACAAACCAAAAGCAACAAAAGCAATAAAAGCAATTAAATTAAAAGGCCATTGTACTCTTTCAAAATAAGGAAAACTAATATCAGGGTCAAGATAAAAATAAATTGCTAAAGCAATTATTATAGCAAAACAAAATTCAAAAACAAATAATACAAAAACTTCTTTATTTATACCAAAAACTTTTTGTTTTGCTGTTCCAAATAACAATTTAGAAAATTCTTTATGAACAACAATAACTTTTTTATCACGCATAGAAATACCAAAATAAAGAGTAATAAAAAACAAAATAGTAGAAACAAGCCAAAGAACATTTTGTGAAAAAATAGGTTTAGTAAAAAAAATTAAATTAAAACCTTGCCTTTCAATTCCTAACAAAAAATAAAATTGAAATAATATTAATAATAACAAAAAAAATTCTTCAATAACAAAAAAAAATGCTTTTCGTTCACTAGAAAAAAACTTATTATTCATGAAATAATAAAGTAAAAGACATAAATAAACATTACTATCAAAACAAAAACAAAATTAATGAATTCTCAAAATTGCTTTTATTAAACTACCAACAATTGCTACTATCCCAGCATTAATTAAAAACAAGTTCATTGTATTCTCAAAAGAACCAACAAAAGCCAAACCAAGGCCAACAGCACCACCAATAACAATAGTAGTAAAAAATTTGTCAACATTAAATTTTTCCCTATTACCTTTCTCATCCATTCTTGAATAAGCTTGAATATAACCAGAAGAAGCAACTGCAAAACCAGCTAACAAACCCATTTCCAATTCCAAAGGAAGAAAACTAATTATCGTAAGAAACATGAAATAATTACAAACAAAAATGTTTTTTAAAAGAAGCATTAAAACAAAAAAATAATAAAATAAAAAATATTAAACTTAAAAAATAATAATATACATAATAAAATAATAATTATATTTATACATAACAATAGAGTAATTACATTTTTAATTTGAAACCCCTTTTTTAAATAGGTGATTTAATGAAACTTTTTATTCCTGGACCAATAAGTATTAGAAAAGAAATTGCTCTTGCTCAAACAAAAGAATTAATTGGACATAGAAGCAATGAATTTAAAGAATTAATGAGAAAATGTAGTGAAGGATTACAAAAAATATTGTATACTAATAATAGAGTAATAATATCAACTTCGTCAGGTTCTGGGTTAATGGAAGGAGCAATAAGGAATTGTGTAAAAGAAAAAGTATTGATTTGTGTTTGTGGGGCATTTGGAAAAAAATGGGCTTCAATAGCAAAGGCGTGTGGAAAAAATGTTACAATATTAAATATTGAAGAAGGAAAAGCAATTAAAAAAGAGGATTTGGAAAAAGAATTAGAAAAAGATTTTGAAGCAGTTTGTATTACATTGAATGAAACTTCTACAGGGATAGAAAATAATTTAGAAGAATTAATACCAATAATAAAAGAAAAAAATATTTTGGTTTTGGTTGACGCAGTAAGCGGAATGTGTGGAACAAAAATAGAAGTTGACAAACTAAAAATAGATGTTTGTCTAGCATCATCCCAAAAATGTTTTGGTTTACCACCAGGACTAGCATTTGCATCAATAAGTCAAGAAGCATTAGAAAAAGCAAAAACTATTAATGACAGAGGATATTATTTTGATTTTGTTGAACTAGCAAAAGAATATGATCTTGAACAAACACCATACACGCCAGCAATCAGTCT
>JAQVAR010000052.1 GCA_028690725.1 Candidatus Iainarchaeum sp. | reverse complement strand
TGATCAGTTGTTTCAATAGCATTTCTAACAAACCTACCAATAATCATTCCTGCTAACAAAACACCAACTGCAACTATTATCAATAAAGCATATTGTATCCAAAAACCAAGTACTTCATTCAATGTTATTAAATTTACTAACTCTATTGCTTGTTTTAAAAAAATAAAAAAGATATACCATTTTGCTATCACACCTATGACATCAGAAAAACTCTTGTTTCCTATTGCTGCTAACAAACTTTGTTGTTCAAACCACTCATCAACCCCCATTCTTCCAAGAATTTTTGAAATAATTATTTTTGCTAGTAATCCAAAAAGATAACCTATAATAATAAAAACAATTGCTAAAACTAATGTCGGAAACAACAAAGCAAAAGAATTACCCATCGCATTAAGAATTTCTATCATGTTAACTGATGAATATATAGATATTATTATATTTAAACATTACTTTTGAAAAACAAAAAAAATTATTTAATTATTTTTTGAACATCATCAATTGCTTTTTCTAAAATATTATTTATTATAACAAAATCAAATTCTTTTTCCCTTTTTAATTCATCATTAATTTCTAAAAATCTTTTTTCAACAAAATTTTTTTTATCTCCCCTCTTCAATAATCTTTTTTTTAATTCTTTTAATGAAGGAGCTTTTATAAAGATTAATATTGAATTTGAAAAACTTTTTTTTAATGTTAAAGCCCCTTTTGTATCAACAACAAACAAAACTTTTTTCCCATTATTCAAAATTTTTTCAACATCTTTTTTTCTAGAACCATAATAGTTCCCAGAATATTTTTCATACTCTGCCATTAAATTTTCTTTAATATTTTTTTCAAATTCTTCTAATGTTAAAAAAAAATAATCTTTACCATTAATTTCATTATTTCTTGGTTTTCTAGTAGTACAAGTAATAACTTTTTCTAAATCATTATTTTTTTTTAAAAGACTATTAGCAATAGTAGTTTTTCCAGAACCACTGTGACCAGAAATCACAAATATTTTTGGCATAAAATAATTTGGAAGAAAGATAATAAAAAAGAATTCTTTTAAAAAAAAAAATAAATTGAATGAGAATTTACATTCCCATCCCTTGCATTCCACCCATGTCGGGCATTTGTCCTTGCGGAGATGGTTTTGAAGAACCTAATATTATATCATCTATTCTCAAAATCATTTCTGCTACTTCACTTGCCGAATTAATTGCTTGTATTTTTACTTGTAATGGTTCTAAAACTCTAGAATTTTTCATATCAGATATTTTTCCATTGTAAACATTTACACCAAAATATTTTCCTTCTTTTTTTGAGTGCTTGCTTCTTAGTTCAACTAGAGCATCTATTGGATCCAAACCAGCTGTTTCTGCAAGTGTCCTAGGTATTATTTCTAGACTTTCCGCAAAAGATTCTATTGCTAATTGTTCTCTTCCACCAATTGTTTTTGCATAATTTCTTAGTTTCATTGCAACTTCCATTTCACAAGAACCTGCTCCAACAAGAATTTTTCCTGTTTTGATTGCAGAACTTGTTGAACCAATAGCATCAACTAAAGCTCTTTCTGCTTCATCAACAATATGTTCTGTTCCACCCCTAATCAAAATTGAAACACTTTTTGGATTCTTACATTCTTCAACAAAAACCATCGCATCTCCTGAAACTTTTTTTTCAAAAACTTTTCCAGCAAAACCAATATCTTTTGAAGACAATTCTTTTATTGTTGTTACTACTGTTGCCCCAGTTGCTCTTGCTAAAGCATCCATATCAGATTTTTTTACTCTTCTAACAGCAATAATCTTTTCTTTTGCCAAATAATGTTGTGCTAAATCATCAATTCCTTTTTGAGTTATTACAACATTCGCCCCAGAAGATTTTATTTTGTTAACCATTTCTATTAATTGTTTTTCTTCTTGATCAATAAAAGCTTGTAATTCATCAGGAGTTGATATTTGTATTTTAGTATCATTTTCTGGTTCTTTTATTTCTAAGGCTAGGTCAAGCAAAGCAATCTTTGCATTATTTATGTTTCTAGGCATTCCAGTATGAACTATTTCCTTATCAATAACTATTCCAGAAATAAGTTGAGTATCTTTTAATGAACCACCCGTCTTTTTTTCCAATTTAATGTTGTCTTGGTCAATTACTAATTTATCTTCTTCAACATCAGCAACATTTGAAATTGCTTTTACAACAATATCAGATAATTCTTCTGCTGATTCAGAGGCTTTTCCAGTCATTGAAGTATAAGCAATAACTTTCAAATTTTTTTTATCCTTAAAATCAATTGTATCAGCTACTTCACCATAAAATTGTTTTGCTTTTTCAGCTGCTTGTCTATAACCCTTTATTATTACACTAGGATGAATAGAATCATCAAGTAATTTTTCAGCTTTTTCCATTAAAGTTCCTGCTAAAACAACTGCTGTTGTTGTACCATCACCAACTTCTTCATCTTGTGTTTTGGCAACATCAACCATCATTTTTCCAATTGGATGTTCAATAGCCATTTCTGACAAAATTGTTGCACCATCATTAGAAATTATTACATCTCCCAAATCGTCAACAATCATTTTATCCATTCCTTTTGGACCAAGAGTACTTTTTATTGCCTGAGCTACTGCTCTAGCAATCAAAATATTGATTCTTTGAGCATCTTTACCCCTCATTCTTTTTGCTCCTTCACCCATAAAGGCATTATCTTGTTGTTGCTGTTCAGCCATTCAAATCACTCCAAAAACAGTTATTATTTTCTAATAATGATTATTTTATGAAAAAGTAATAAAAAGGTTACTAAAAACAAAAAATATTCAACAAAAATCATTAAAGAATTATAAAAAAATAAAAAGTAACAATAAACAAGCCTTTGAAAAATATTTCTTAAAATAATTTTGTTAGGTATTATAATGAATTACAAAAAAATAAAAAAAATTGTAAAAGGATGGAGTTCTAATATTTGGTTAATAAAAAATGATGAAGGGAAAATATTTGTTAAAAAAGAGGTTAGAGAAAAAAGTAATAGAAAAAATTTAGCAGAAAGAGAAGGAAAAATGTTGGCTCTAGCTAATAGCATTAAAATAGGACCAAAATTAATTGAAACAAATTATGAAAAAAATTTTGTTATAATGGAATATATTGTTGGAAAAAAATTTTTGGAATTTGTTTTTTCAAAAGAATTTGAAAAAATGAATAAAAAAGAAGTTTATGATTTAATAAAAGAATTATTAAGACAAGGAATTGCATTAGATGAAATTGGGTTAAGACACAATCAATTACAAATAGGAAAAAATATTCTTGTAACAAAAAAAATTTTGAAAAAAAAAATTATTCCAATCATTATTGATTTTGAAAAAAGTAGTTTAATAAAAGGAAAAGAAAAAAATTTTGGACAATTAACATCTTTTTTATTTTATAATCCTAACGGAGTAGTTGCAAAAAAAATCAGAACAAAATTAAACTTAACCTTGAATTAAAAAAAATAAAAATTTTTCTAGAAACTGGAATGCCATTTCGAACGAAGTGAGAAAGAATCCAAAGGCCTCCGATTCGATGAAACGGAACGCCGTTTTCACATCTTGAATTTTCTTTCAACTTCACTTGTTAGAATATCACAAGCAGTTACTATTGATTGCATTTGTTGTATTATTCTTTCTTTTTCCAATTCTATTTCTGAAACAGCATCATAAGGTTCAACAGCTTCTTTGAACATTGATCTATCAATATAAGGATAAGAAAAAGAATCCATTTTTTTTGAAATATTAGAAACTATTCTTCCAAGCCAAATATTTAAACCACGTTTAACTGGCCCTTTTATTGTTTTACCATCATCCAAATTTGATCTTAATTTATTAGTAATTGTTGCTTTTGGAAAAGGAAGTTTGTCTTCTTCCAAACCAAGATTAACAGCTGCTTTTTTATCAGCTGAATCAATTTTTGTTATTAAATCATTACAATCTTCTTTTATTTTTGAAATATATTTTTTTAGTTCTTCTCTTTGTTTATTAATATCTTTTATTTCCTCGTAAGGCGCAATTGCTTCTTTTAACATATCATAATTAACAAAAGTATATGGTTGTGAATTCATTTTTCCAGCAATTTTTGAAATTAAATTAGCAACCCATAAATTCATTTCATCTTTAACAGTGCCTTTTATTTGTTTACCAGAAGTGACATTTTTTCTAATCAAATTAGTTATTGTTGCTCTTGGAAAAGGTAATTTATCATCATTTTCAACATTAGAATCTTCTTCAGAATCAAAAGAATCCTCATTTTTTTCAATATCAACTTCATTTATTTCATCGTTTTCCATTAAAAATCACCATTTCTACGTGCTAACAATAAAATTTTGTTCCGTTTAGAATAAAAAGGAATTGGTTTTTTGCTTATCCTATTACAGAAGCAAACATAAGCGTTATACTAGCTAAAATAATAACAACAATCATTATCATTTGAGCAGAATCAATTTTTTCGAATGAAAGTGCAAATAAAATAATTGAAAATATTAATAAAAATACACCCAACATTAACATTGCATAAGAAAAAAACATAGATTTTTTTCTAAATTTGTGAACTTTTAACTGTTCAATATCCAATTCCATTTGAACAATTCTTTGATTAATAGAATCTAAAGCAAGTTTAACCATTGAAACAGTTTTTTGAGAAGACATTATTGTTTTGTTTACACGATCCTCAAACGCTTTAGAATTAGAAATAATTTCATCCCTAACCCCAGATAATTCAGTCATTGCTAAACCCCTAATATTACTTTTTTCTTCGTTCTCAATTTTTTCTAAATCAGTATGAATTAATTCTTCAAAATCTTTTTTTTGTTCATTAAACTCATCTTTAACAAGAGAATTAATTTCTTTTTTTAACAAAGTAAAAGTATCTGCCTCTGCTATTAACAACAATTTTTTTGCCTGTTCATCTTCAACCCCAAGAGAATGCAAGGATTGAATTATTTTTTCTCTTGGTTGACCCTCTTGAACCATTTTTTGAATAACTTCTATTATTGAATCATCAGCCATTTAATTCGCCCCAATCGTAATAACATGAGAATATTTTTGTTCCAAACTACCCACTTTTAAACTAAAATTCATTTCTACTTGCCCTGGAGTAATAGGAGTCAAAGTAGAATATAAATTTTTACATTCATTAATATTCAAAGAAATACTTCTTTGAAAAAAAG
>JAQVAR010000051.1 GCA_028690725.1 Candidatus Iainarchaeum sp. | reverse complement strand
CTCGTTTGGTTGAAATACCATGTAGGGAAGAAAGGATAAAAAAATAAATCTATGCTCATTAATGATGAAATCAAAAAAATTGAGAATAAAGCTACTTTTTTAAAAAAAGTATTTGAATAAAAGGCTAAAAATATTAAAACGGGAAACGAAATAAATAAGACATTATAATGTATTTTCAAACCCGCTAAAATTAAAACAAAACTAACAAATATTAAAACCAAAATTAATTTAGGTGTTTTTGATAGCTCTACCAAAATATTTTTTCTAGTGATTTTTAATTTAAACAAAGGAAAATTTTCGTAAATTATAATAAAAAGATAAACAAGTAAAATGAAAAGAAAAAGTAAAATAGAATAAAACCTAGAAACTCTAGAGTGATAAACAAACAAGTAAAATATGGAAAAAAAATAAGTAGCTGTCAATGAAACAATTTTTGGGAATTGTTTTCTAAATAATAAATATAAAAAGATTAAACTAAAAACACCAAGAATTACTGAAAAAACTCTGAGATTAAAGATAGAAAAATAATCTCCACCCAATAAAATTGTAACAAAAGCAACACTTAAAGAAAATGGTAAGCCCCGGCTATAGAAATTATCAGCACTACTCTCATCAGAGCCATATCTTAAATCAGATAACGAAAATTGACCACTTAATATGTACTCAACAGCATCAAATGTGAGAAATTCATCATTTTGTAAAGGTAAAACATCTAAGTTATCTATATTTATTAAAAAACTATTTAATAAAATTAAGACCAAAATAATTAAACAAACAACTCCTTCTTTGTATCCCCATTTTGTAATTTTTCCGATCAATGGTATTCCTGCTAGTTTAGGATATTTTTCCTCAAATTCTTTTGCCCTTTTTTCTTCTTCTTTTTCTTCTAAGGTTTGTTCGGTTTCGATTTCTTCGATTACTTGTTTGTTTTGGTAAAAAGTAATGGCTCCTAAGATTATTGTGAAGATTGTTAGTTGGAATTGAATGACCTTTAGGGGTTCTGTTAGGAAAGTGATTTGTTCAAAGTTAAGAGAAGAAATTGTTACTAGTATTAACAAAAAGAGAAAAGCATATTTAATTAAGTCTTTTTCTTTGAAAAAAGAGTATTTTTCTTGTTTTAAAATTATTATTGTAATGGAAATTATTATTAGGATTAGAGCGATAGGGGAAAAGAATTGGTTGAAAGAGGAAAAGAATTCTATTTCAAACAAAGAAATTACTGATAATATTATTAGGCTGTGTGGGTAATATGGCAAAAGTATTTTTTGAAAAAATTCTTTTGAATATTGTTTTAATTCTTTTATTGTAGTAATTTTTTTGGCTTTGTCTAAGAAAACAAGGGTTTCTTTTGGAACAATTTTTTTTGGAAACAAACCAACCAATTTTAGCCAAGGAACATACAATAATATTGTTATTAATAAGAATGGAAAGAATATTGGAAAAGTTCTTTGTTCTAAACCAGGGTACAAAAAAGGGTTTTTTAAAAAAACACTATAAAATAATAATGAGAATAATAGGATTGTTATTATTAAGAATATTTCTTTATAACTAGCAACACTCTTATTATAATTAATCATTTTACCAAAATTTTTTTTATAAGAACCTTTTTTCAAAGAGTATTTTGTTGGAAAACCACTTTTAAAAATTTTTTTCTCACTCAACAATTCTTTTACAGAATCTTTTAATTCAAAAAAATTTGAATTGGTTTTTTCTTTTAATTCTTCAAAAGAAAAATCTTTTTCCTTTAAAAGAGAAATAATTTTGTCACTAAGTCCCATTAACATGTTTTCCAAAGAAAGGTTTTTAAACAATTAAAAAAAAAGAATTTTTTATAAAATACATTTGAATGTATTTTAGCCAAGTTAATAACACTTATTTTAATTTATTTAAGCTAAAATTCTCCCAACCATTACACAAAAAAACTAAAACGAAAGGTTTATATAGATTTTACGATTTATTATCTGAATTGAGGGTATAATACTTTTTGTAAAAGGAGATTGATTTTGATGACGGGATTTAAAAAAATTGAAAAAAAACAAAAAAACAGAATTGTTGCGACAACAATTGCATTAATTATTTTAGCAATATTATTTTTGGCAGGACCAGCAGCAGCGTTCACTGTTACATGGGATGTTAGTGATGAAACACCAAACACAGGGGACACTATTACGATTGAAGCTGAAGTAGTTAAAGAAACAACAGAAGTTTACACGGATGATATTCGATTTAAAATTACAAAGCCTGATGGTACAACAACATTACTTGAAGGAGTTTGTAGCCCAGAAGTATCTGATTTTGCAGGATATAGTTATGGAACATACGGTTATGGTGTTCTAGGCTACAATTATGGTTATCAAAGTGGATATGGTTATGGTTTGACTCATGCTACAACAATCACTTGTAGTACTAATTATATTGTAGATGGACAAGAAGGAAATTATACTATTGAACTAGTAAATGTTTCAAATGACACAGAATATGTTATGGGAGAATCAAAACAAATCACTGCAACAACAGCAACAACTTCAACAAGTGGAACACCAACAACTACTACTCCAGGAACAACACCAACAACAGAACCAGAAACAACAACAGAAACAGTTTATGAAGCAACAGAAACAGTTACTTACACTCCAGAACAACTAGAAGAAGTATTAAACAATATGACTGACGACCAAGGAAACGCTTTGTTCACAGAAGAAGAAATAGCAAAAATGATTGAAAACGCAGAAGAATACGAATTTGAAATAACAGTAAAAGTAGACAAGATTACTGATGCTGAAGGAAATGTGTCATACAAAACAACTATTACAACAACAATAACAAATAATACTGGAAAGGATCAAAAGAATGTGAAAGTAATAGTAGAAGTTCCAAAAGAAGTTACACCTAGTGCAGCAAATATTAACTCAGGAACACTATTCACAAAATTAAAAGATGATCCAATACTAGAATTCACACTACCTTTAGTAAAAGCAGGACAATCATACAACATAGAATACACTGTTACAGATACAACACAACCAGAATTAGAAGGAGTGTCATTCAACGAACCAGCAGTAAGATTTGCTGAAGAAGTAGAAGACGAAATGGTTTGCCCAGCAGTTTGGGAACCAGTTTGTGGAGTAGACGGAACAACATATTCAAACGAATGTTACGCTGAAATAGCAGGAGTAGCAATAGCTTACGAAGGAGAATGTGTACCAACACCACCATTAACAGAAGAAACAAATTACACAACATTATGGATACTAATAGCAATAATAATCCTAGTAATAATTGGTATAGCATATTACAAGAGAGAAGACATTCAAAAAAGAATTAAAAAATAATTAAAAAAATTTGGAGAAAGGGTAAAACCTTTTTCCAATATTACTATTTTTAAAAACTATTTTTTAAAATGAAAAAACTAGTTTAACTTTTTTCTCTTTTTTTCAGGAATAGATAAATAATTTTCTTTTGTTGAAACTTTTTTGTTTGTTTCTTTTTCCAAATTTTTTCTAGCATTTCCAGCAATTTTTCCACCCTTGTTGGCAGCAACTTTATTTTCAAAAAAGCCTTGTGCGTTTTTTGTTTTAGCAATTTCAGTAGTTGCTTTTTCTCCAAGCATACCAAAAATTAGTTCTAAATCATCCATGTGATCCCTAAGATTTTGTTTATCCAAACCCTTATATTTTTTGTATTCTTTTGGAGTCATATCAAATGTTGCTTTACTTATTTCTGCTGTTAAAATAGCATACTCTTTTTCTAAACCAACATCTCGTTTTTTCCATTCATCAGTTAGTTCATCTCTAATTATTATCCCCCTAACCCTTTTTTCAATCCACACATCAGAATAACCTTTTTGTTTGTATAATTCTCTCATCCTTTTTTGAGCTAATTCAGGATCCCCTATTTCTTGTACCCTATCATAACCTGTTCTAGCCAACCATAATTTGAATGGCTCTGCTTTTGGAGAAGGAATAGATTGAATGATACGAAAAGCACCTTCTGTATTAGTACAATCAGTTGAATATTTTTTCCCATCAGAAGACAATAATTTTAGTTGTCGACAAATTGTCGATAACTCAATTCTAGAAGATTCTTTTTCTCTTATTTTTAACCGATACCAATAATCCTTCGCATCAACACTATCAGTTAGCGCTCCAACAATATCAACTACTGAAAACCACCATTCTTCTTTGAACCAAATTTTTCTAATTTTTTTTCCATCAAAAACAGCAAGTTTTTGAATTTTAAAATTATCAGATTTTAATCCACCAAAAACAGCTAAAGCATTATCCATTTCCACATCATAATAGAATCAGTTTTTATTATTTTTAAATGCTTCTAAGGTTCCGTGCCATCCAAAAAAAAGAATTAAAAAATAATTAAATTAATTTGGAGAAAGGGTAAAACCTTTTTCCAAAAAAACTTTTTTTTAAAAAAATTATTTTCACAAAAAGATTAAGTTATCAACAATTATTCAAAAAAACAAAATGTTTATATATCATTTTGATATACAATATTATTGGTGGTTTTATGAGTAGAACATTAGTTGGATTACAAGATCCACAAGAACTAATACTAGAAAAAGTTGTTGACTTAGGCATATTTAAAACAAAAAGCGAGGCCATTAGAAGTGCAATAAATCAACTAGGAAGAGAACACAAATTATTCAAGGATGCACAAGCTTTAGAAGACGAATTAGTTACAAGAAAAATGCTTCAAGAAGAAAAAGAAATAAAAGAAGGAAAAAGAAAAATTTTGCGCGAAGAAGAAGTTAAGAAAAAATATGGATTCAAATGATTACAAATGTATGAACTTGATTACAAAGAAAATTGGGACAAATACTTCAAAAAAATGAATAAAGAAACACAAACAAAAATTTGGAAAAAAATACAACAATTAAAAGAACTAGAATCTGCAAGACACTTAAAACTAGGGTTACCATTCTTTGTCGTAGAAACAAACCAATTTAGAATAACCTTCAAGCAAATAGGAAAAATAAGAACAATCTGGTTTGTTGGAAACCACAAACAATACGAAAAATGGTATATGACCCCCACAGAATAAAAAAAACTTTTTTTTTAAAAAGAACAAAAATTTTAAAAACATCGTAATGGATAAATTTATATACTTTTATCCATCATACTTATTTGGTTTTTATGATAAAAGACATATTATCAAAACAAAAAAGAGAGCTTGATT
>JAQVAR010000050.1 GCA_028690725.1 Candidatus Iainarchaeum sp. | reverse complement strand
CATTAACACTTTTTCCTGATCCTTTTGCTATTCTTTCTATTCTGCTTCTATTTAATAATTCTGGTTCTAATCTTTCTTTTTCTGTCATTGAATCAATTATTATTTTGAATGAGTCCATTTTTTCTTGTCCCATTTCCATAGCTTCTTTTGGTAGTTTTGTTCCTATTCCTAACATTTCAATTACTTTGTTTAATGGCCCTAATTTTTTTGTTGCTTTTAATTGTTCGTAAAATATTTTGAAATTAATATTTCCTTTTAATATTTCTTCTGGAGAAATATTTTCTAATTCTATTTCTTTTACTTTTTCTAATAATCCTTCTAAATCCCCATAACCCATTATTTTTGATAAATATCTATTAGCATCAAATGCTTCGAAATCATTCACTTTTTCTCCTGTTGATATAAAATAAACTTTTGCTCCTGTTTCATTACAGGCAACTAGTGCTCCTCCTCCTTTGCTTGAACCGTCCATTTTTGTTATTATTATTCCATTTATTCCTACTGCTTTGTCAAATGCTTGTGCTTGTTTTTTTGCTAAGTTTCCAATGTCTGCCCCTATAACCAACCATTTTTCATCTGCTTTGAAAGCATTATTAATATTTTTTATTTCTTTTACTAGTTCTTCGTCTAATCCTGATCTTCCTGCTGAATCACAAATTATTAAATCATATTCATTAAATTTTTTCATTGCTTCTTCAATAATTTTTGTTGGGTTTTTTTCTTTTTTTATTCCAAAAAAATCTATGCCTGCTATTTTTGCATTGTTTTCTAGTTGCTCGTATGCTGCTGGCCTATAAGTATCTGCTGCGATTACTCCTACTTTTTTTCCTCTTTTTTTATACCATAAACCTATTTTTGCTGCGTTAGTAGTTTTTCCTGACCCAAATAAACCACATAATAATATTCTTTTTGGGTTTTCAGGATATTCTTTTCCTCCTAATATACTTATTAATTCGTCATAAATTACTTTTACTATATGTTCTTTTTGACTTAGTTTTTCATCTGATTTTTCAAACGCTTTTTTTTCAATTTTTTTTGATAATTCTAGAACAGTATTTATTTCAACATTTGAATTTATTAGGGCTCTTTGAATTTCTTTTATAACTTCTTTTACCATTTCTTTGTTTACTATTCCTGCCCCAGAAATTTTGTCTATTGCGCTCCTTAATTTTTCTCCAAGCATATTAATTTTGTTTATGGAAAAGTCTTTTAATCCTAAATTTTTTTTAAAATTATCATTTAATACATTACTTTTAAATATTCTTCTTCACTATTTATGTTAAAGGTGATTTGAGTGTTTGTGATTATTTTTGGAATATTAATTTTAGTTTTTATATTGTTAGCTCTCTGGTTAGTTTTTACTTATAATTCCTTAATTTCTGTGGAAAAAAGAGTTGAAAATGCTTGGGCTCAAATTGATGTTCAATTGAAAAGGAGAGCTGATTTAATACCTAATTTGATTGAAACTGTTAAGGGTTATGCTAAATTTGAAAAAAAAGTTCTTACTGATATTACTAATGCGAGGACAGCAATTCTTTCTGCGAAAACTCCTAAACAAGCTGCTAAGGGCGAAAATTTACTTGAGGGTGCTTTGAAAAGTGTTTTTGCTGTTGCTGAAGCATATCCTACTTTGAAAGCTAATGAAAATTTTAAGGCATTACAAGAAGAATTATCTAGTACTGAGAACAAAGTTTCTTTTGCTAGACAATTTTATAATGATATGGTAATGAATTGGAATGCGATGATTTTGCAGTTCCCAACAAAAATTGTTGCTAATATGTTTGGTAGAAATAAAAGTAGAGAGTTTTTTGAAGCAGAACCCTCTGAAAGAAAAAATGTTAAAGTTGATTTTTCAGATTTAAATAAGTAAATAATTTTTTTAACTTATTTTTTTCTGAATTTTTTTATTTTTTTGGTGTTTTAAATGGATTTTTATAAGCAAATTTCTCATAATAAAAAAATGACTTATGTTTTGTTTTTAATGTTTTTTTTGTTAATAGGTTTTCTTTCATTAGTATTATCTTTTGTTTTAGATATTTATTTTGGCGCTGGTTTCATATTATTTTTTTCTATTTTTGGTTTTTTAACAATACTTTTTGCTATAATTTCTTATTATAATTCTGATAAAATTGTTACTTCTATTGCTGGTGCGAAAGAAGCGCCTAAAGAACAATTTAAACAATTATACAATATTGTTGAAGAATTGTGTTTGGCTTCTGGTTTGCCAATGCCACGCGTTTTTGTAATGAAAGATCCTTCAATTAATGCTTTTGCTACTGGTCGTGATCCTAATCATGCTGTTGTTTGTGTTACTATGGGTTGTTTGGAAAAACTTAATAGGGAACAATTACAAGGAGTGATTGCTCACGAGTTAAGTCATATAAAAAATTTTGATGTTAGGACAATGACTCTCGCAACTGTTCTTGTTGGTATTACTGTTCTTCTATCTGATTTAATGTTTAGGATGTTTTTGTTTGGTTCTATTAGTAATAGAAGTAATTCAAAAAATTCTGGGGGTTTAATTATAATAGTGATTGTTGTTTCTATTATTCTTGCAATTATTACTCCTTTAGTTGCTAAAATGATTACTCTTGCTATTTCTAGGAAGAGAGAATTTGTTGCTGATGCTTCTGCTGTAGAAATGACTAGAAATCCTGTTGGTTTGGCATCTGCTTTAGAATTAATTTCGAAGGACACTAATTTGTTGGTTTCTGCTAACAAGGCAACTGCTCACTTATATATTTCTAATCCTTTGAAGGGTCAAAAAATTTTTTTGAAAAATTTGTTTTCTACACACCCTAATATTAATGATAGAATCAATGCTTTGAAAGGGATAAAAATTAATTAATATTATTATATATAGTAGTTTGTACCCTACTTTCTATTATTTAAGTGATTATTATAGATATAAAATTTAAAAATAGTTCTGTTGCTCAGGGTACAATAGAATATTTGGTTACAATAGGGGTCATTGTTATTATTGGTTTAGCTGTTGTTTCTTTAACAACTAATTTTTTTGATGATGCACAAGGTATTTCTTCAACCACTAAAAAAATTGGCTCTTCTACTGGGGTTATTAGTATTAGTGAGGTTGTTATTGACAATGATGGCAATGGTTCAATTAATTTTTTAAATAATTCTGGTGAATCTTTAACTATTACTAGTTTAAGTGTTAATGATTCTATTATTGATTATCCTGATACTGTTTTAATTCAAGGTGCTGAAAACTTTTTAGTTTAAATAATTTGGGTAATAATTGTTCTTGTGATGGTTTTGAGGGAAAAACTATTCTTTGTGATGTTACAATTTTTTATGATTCAAAATATGGTTTGGAAAAACAATTTTCAACAAGTGTTGTTGTTGATTGTGTTCCTGAATTAATTTTAATAAAACCAGATGGTTTTATTGATCCAATAATTCCTATTGATGATATTCCTCCAATTATTACTTTATTTTCTCCAATCGATTTGTATTCAACAACTAATTTAATAATTGATTTTAATTTCAAAGTAACTGATGATAGTGGTTCAATTAAAGATTGTAATATTATAATTGACTCTATTGTTAATGGTTTAGGAATTTCTAATCCATTAAATGATTCAAATTATTCCTTTAATAGAACTCTTAATGTTGGGGATCATAATTGGAGTATAAGTTGTAGTGATGTTAGTAATAATAATAGTAATACTGGTGTAAGAAATTTAACTATTTTAGATTCAAATTTAACTTTTTATTCTTCTTGTTGGAGTGATATTGAACCACACACAATTTGTAATTGTGATGATCTAAATAAAATGAGGATTAATTTAGATTGGAATTACATTTTAAATAATGATATTAATATGCTTGTTTCTGAATGTTCTGCTTATCAAACCGATATTGGTTTTGTTCCAATTGGTTTTGATGTTGGAGATTTTACGGGTACCTTTGATGGAAATAAACATGAAATAATTGGGTTATATATTAATAGAACAGATTCTGGTTCAAATGGGGTTGGTTTGTTTAGTGTTTTAAATCAAGCACAAATTTTGGATTTAGGTTTGGTAGATGCAAATATAATTGGATATTATTCTCATTGGGCTACAGGAAGTTTTGCTGGGTTTTTAACTGATAGTAATATTTCAACAAGTTATTCAAAGAATCTTAATGTTCTTGGTTATGTTGGAGTAGGGGGGTTAGTTGGTGGGGCAAATGTAAATTCGTTTATTACAAATTCTTATACTACTGGTAATATTGTTGCAAGAGATGCTTATGTTGGGGGGTTAACTGGTGGTAATGGTGTTGCAACTAATTCGTATTCAACAGTAAATGTTTATGCTGGAAATTATTTGGGAAATAATGAGGGGCTTGCTGGTGGAATAACTGGTGAATTAAATGGGGGGTCAGTAATTAATTCTTTTGCGACAGGAACAATAAATGGAAATGGAATAAATAAATATGGTGGTGTGTTGGGAAGAATTTGTGATTGTGGGGGTGGGCCAAACCTTATTTCAAATGCTTATTGGTTTGATAATATTGGTGATCTAGCTTCTAATTGTTATTATAATGGAAATAATAATTGTGTAAAAATAGATGATACTAATGGAGATGTGGATTATTTTAAAGGAGATTTATCTTCAAGAGAACCTTTTTTGTCTAATTGGGATTTTGAGAATATTTGGGTTGAACAAATTAACGATTTTCCAAAATTGTATTGGGAAAATTAAAATAATTTTTTTAAAAACTAATTAATATACAAATTATTTTTATTTGTTAAAATAATATTTAATTTTATTTGGGTTAAATTTATTTTTTTTTTGTTTTCATATTATTCTTTTTAAAATAAATTCTGGTTCAAATTCTTTAAAATCTTCGTATTCTTGTCCTGTTCCAATAAAAATAATTGGTTTTTTTGTTCTATATAATAGTGATATTGTTGTTCCACCTTTTGCGTCAGTATCAATTTTTGTCAAAATAAAACAATCTATTCCTATTTTTTCGTCAAATTCTCGAGCCATTTCTAATAAGCCTTGCCCAGTGTATGCTTCTCCAACATAAATTTTTAAATTTGGTTTTACTATTCTTTCTATTTTTTTTAATTCTTCCATTAAATTTTTGTTTGTTTCTTGTCTTCCTGCGGTATCAATTAGTATTACATCGTTTTTATTTGCTTCAGCACTTTTAATAGCATCAAATGCTACTGCTGCTGGGTCAGCGCCATATTGTTGTTTTATTACTTTTACATTTAATTTTTGAGCGTGTTCATTTAATTGGTCTATTGCTCCGC
>JAQVAR010000005.1 GCA_028690725.1 Candidatus Iainarchaeum sp. | reverse complement strand
AAAAAGAAGAAGAGAAGCAGCTAAATTAAGAAAACCCGGTATGAAACAAAAAATGTCTAGAGCAATACATAGGAGTAGAAAATAATTAGGTGAATAAAAATGTTTAGAGAAAGCCCAATAATGAGATGGAGAAATTATTCAGACAGATACAGGTTAACTGGATACAAATGTACTAATTGTGGTAAAACATATTTTGAAAAAAAAGGTTTGTGTACTTGTGGTAACTTAGATTATGCTGAAATGGATTTTTGTGGAAAAGGAAAAATAGTTTCATTTACTCAGGTTCATTCTGGCCCAGCAGTTTTTTCAGAACAAGCCCCTTATTGTGTAGGAATAATTGATTTAGAAGAAGGCGCAAGAATAACATCACAAATAATTGATTGTAAATATGATGAATTAAAAATTGGCCAAGAAGTAGAAGCAGTATTCAGAAAGTTTTATAAGAGTGGAGAAAAAGGAATAATTCATTATGGAACGAAGTTCAGGCCAAAATTCTAATTAGTACAATTAAAACTCTTTTTAATTATTTTTAAGCATAAAAGTTGTTGGTAAAAAATGGTTTCAACAGGAAAAGGTTATTCAAAAATAATTTTGTTTGGAGAACACTTTGTAGTGTATGGTTTACCAGGAATAGCATCAGGGATAGATAGGTTTGTAGAAATAAAAATACAACCAATAGAAGAAGACACAATTATTATTGATGACCCAACTTTTTTCAAAGAAAAAGTTAATATTAAACAAAACCCAGAACACATTAAAAGCAAAATATTCAAACCAATAATTGATAAATATAATTTAAACAAAATAAAAATTACTTTTAATGGAGACGCTATTCCTGGTGGGGGGATGGGTTTATCAGCTTCTTTAGCGGTAGCAATGGCAAGAGCAACATCAGATTATTTAAATTTGGATTTAAAAGATGAAGAAATAAATGAATTAGCTTTTGAGTGTGAAAAAGTTTCTCATGGAACACCAAGTGGAATAGATAATACTTGTGCAACATATGGTACAACAATATTATTTGAAAAAAATATAGATAATGAAAAAAATAATACAAAAATTTTGAAATGCGCAAAACCACTACACTTATTAATAGTTGATACAGGAATAAAAAAAGAGAGTACAAAAAAAATTGTTGAAATGGTTGCAAAGAAAAAAGAAGAAAATAAAAAAGAATTTGAAAAAATATTTTCTGATTACAAAAAAATTATTGTAAAAGCAAAACAAGAATTAAAATTTGGCGGAATACAAGAAATTGGAAAACTAATGAATCAAAATCAAGAACTATTAAGAAAAATAGGGGTTTCTTGCAATGAAGCAGAAGAAATAATAAGAACAGTAACATTCGAAAATTGTTTGGGTGCAAAAGTAACCGGTGCTGGGTGTGGCGGCAATGTAATAGTTTTGTGTGAAACAGAAGAACAAAAAAACAAAATATTTGAAACATTGAAAGCAAAAAATTATTCTTTAATAAAAACAAAAATAAGTTAGTTGTTAATTTTATGGAACAAAAAAAAATAATTGTTGCAATTACTGGAGCAAGTGGGGCAAATTATGTTCTGACTTTACTTAAATCGCTTAAAGAAAAAAAAATTGAAGTACATTTAATTATAAGTAATTGGGGTAAAAAAGTTTTTGAACAAGAAACAAATAAAAAATTTTCAGAATTAAAAAAATTAGTTGCACAAATATATTCAAACAAAGAAATGGGTGCAAAAATATCTTCTTCAAGTTTTTTATCCGACGGAATGATAATAATTCCTGCATCGGTAAAAACTTGTTCTGAAATAGCTAATGCTCACACTTCAACACTTATTACAAGGTGTGCTGACATAATGTTACGTTACAAAAAACCATTAATAATAGGGTTAAGAGAAACGCCTATAAGCGGACCTTGTTTAGAACAATTAACAAAAATTGCTCAGTATGGTGGGATAATTTTTCCTCTTAGCCCAGCTTTCTATTATAACCCAAAAAAAATAAGCGATTTGGAAGATTTTATTTCTGGAAAAGCAATGGATTTATTAGGGATAAAAAACAATTCTTATAAAAGATGGGATTAACAAAAATAGTTGTGGTGAAGATAAATGAGTTTTCGTGAATTTGTAGAAAAATCAACTGATATAAAAATTTCAAAAAATGTTTCAAAAAATTTAGAAGCGAGTGGAATAATTTATTCAGCTGGAGAAAAAAGTATTCTTTTTGAAAAAATAATTGAATCTGAAAATAGGGTTGTAGCAAATGTTTTTGCATCAAAAGAAAGAGTAGCAAAATATTTGAATTGTGAAGTAAAAGAGTTAGTTCCAAAAATGATTAAAGCATTAAACAATCCAACAAAACCACAAATTGTTGAACGAACTGATCACAATGAAATTGAAGTTGATTTAGAAAAGTTGCCTATTCTTACTCATACTGAAAAAGATGGTGGCCCATATGTATCATCAGGAATTGTTATAGTAAAAGATTCTGAAATAGGACAAAACGTTTGTTATCATAGGGGGATGGTTTTTGAAAAAAATAAATTTGCATTTCGAATACTTGAAAGAAACACAATGGAATTATTAAAAAAAAATAATGGGTTAATGAAAGCAGCTTATTGTATTGGAATTGGAGCAGAAACTGCTTTAGCCGCAGCAATGGCCCCCTCGTTAGGACAAAACGAGTTAGAAATTGCAAACTCAATAAAACCAATTAAAGTAATAAAAGCAAAAACGTTTGATGCCTTATTACCAGCTGACGCAGAAGTAATAATGGAAGGGATTCTTTCATTAAATGAAAAACATTCTGAAGGGCCTTTTGTTGATCTTACTGGAACAAGTGATATTATAAGAGAAGAACCAGTTTTTACAGTAGAAAAAATTTATGTGAAACCAAATTATATTTATCATGCATTACTCCCTGGTGGATTTGAACACAAAATTTTAATGGGAATGCCAAGAGAACCAACAATATTTGAAGAAATAAAAAAAGTTGGCGTTGATGTTATAGATGTAAGTGTTAATGTGGGGGGAAGCTCTTGGTTTCATGTAATAATAAAAATTAATAAACAAAGCGAGGAAGATGGAAAAAAAGCAATTGAAGCAGCGATGAAAGGGCACACTAGTGGAAAACATTTTTTTGTAGTTGATAATGATATAAACATTTATGATTCATTAGAAGTGGAATGGGCTATGGCAACAAGGTTTCAAGGAGAAAAAGACCTTTATTTGTTTCCAAAACAAAAAGGCTCTTCGCTTGACCCAAGTGCTAATCAAATAACGAGAGAAACAGCAAAAGCAGGATTTGATTTAACAATGCCTTTAGACAAAACAAAAAAAATGACTCGAGCAAAATTTCCAGAATATAATGTTAAAGATTATTTCTAAATTTTATTTATATAATTATTTTGGTGAAAAAATGCAATTGACAAAAGAAGAAACAGAAATGCTTGAAGGAAAAAAAGGAAATGCTGTTAAAAAAAGCATGGAAATTTTATTAGCATTAGGAGAAATTTATGGTGCTAAAAAACTTGTCGAAGTATCATCAGTACAAGTTGCAGGAGTAAGTTATGATAATTTAGGAGATGCTGGTTTAGAATATTTATCAGAATTAGCAAAAGATGGAAAAGTAAAGGTTTTAACAACATTAAATCCTGCAGGGATGGATTTAGAAAATTATAAAGTTTTAGGAATCCCAGAAGATTTTGCAATAAAACAAAAAATGGTTATAAATTCATTTACAAAAATGGGTGTGATTCCAACTTGTACTTGTACTCCTTATTTGATAGGAAACAAACCAAATATTGGAGAAAATATTGCTTGGAGTGAAAGTTCAGCAGTAACATATGCTAATTCTGTTTTGGGGGCAAAAACAAACAGAGAAGGGGGGCCATCTGCTTTAGCTTCTGCTCTAACAGGAAAAACTCCTTTGTATGGAATGCATTTAGATAAAAATAGAATTGCTAAAATAAAAATTATTGTTAATTGTGAAATAAAAGGAACAGAAAATTTCGGTGCGCTAGGAAAAGTTATTGGAGAAAAAGTAGGTGCAAAACCAACTTATATTATTGGAATAAAAAAAGCTTCTTTAGAAGAACTAAAAAGTTTTTCAGCAAGCATTGCAACATATGGTGGGGCAGCAATTTTTCACATGAAAGGAATAACCCCAAACAAAACTATAATTCCAAAAAAAGAAATTGTTATTGCGCAAGAAGATATTAATAAATCGATTAATGAACTAACAATGAATAATTGTGAAGTTGATTTTGTTAGTATTGGTTGCCCACATGCAAGTATAAAAGAACTTGAAAAAGTTGCAGAATTATTAAAAGGAAAAAAAGTTAAAAAAGAATTTTGGATTACTACTGCAAGACCAACAAAAAAATTAGCTGATAAAAAAGGTTATTCAAAAATAATTGAAGAAGCGGGGGCAAAATTTGCTGCAGATACTTGTTGTGTTGTTGCGCCTATTAAAGGAAGGTTTAAATGTCTTGCAACTGATTCAGCAAAAGGTTGTTATTATGCTTATTCAAAAAACAATTCTAAAACAAAAATAATGCCAATAGAAAAATTGGTTGAAGAGGCATGCAAATAATTTTTTGGTGAAAAAATGATTAAATTAAAAGGAAGAATGATTTGTAAAGGAAAAGCAGAAGGAAAAGCCCTTGTAACAAAACAAGGAATAAGTTTTTTTGGTGGAGTAAATCCTTTTAATGGAATAATAACTGAATCAGGGCATGAATTAGAAGGACAAAGTATTACTGGAAAAATACTTGTTTTTCCACATGGAAAAGGATCAACAGTTGGAAGTTATGCTTTGTATAGAATGAAAAAACAAGGAACTGCTCCACTTGCATTAATTAATTCAGAATGTGAAACAATTGTTGCTGTTGGTGCAATAATATCAGAAATACCTTGTATTGACAAAATAGATATTTCACAAATAAAAAATGGTCAAAAAATAATTGTTGATGGGGAAAAAGGAATAATCGAATTGAAATAAAATAAGTGTGCTTTTGCATTTTAATATTATTTTTTTTATTTAATCTTTTTTTAGGTTTTTTTTTAAGTTAAATATTTTTTTCAAAATTAAGTAGTATTTTTATTATTTTGGTTTACTAATTAGTTCATGTCTGACTTAATTATTCTAAAGCTTGGTGGTTCTTCTATTACAAAGAAATCTGAAAATAAATTTGAAATAAATTATGAATTATTAGAAAGAATTGCAAGGGAAATAAAAAATGCTAAAAATAATTCAAAATTTAATTTAATAATAGTTTGTGGGGTTGGTCCTTTTGGACACACAAATGTAAAACAATTTAATATAAATGATGGGATACAAACTGAAGAACAATTAGCAGGTGTAAAAAAAACTAATTTGGATTGTAATTTTGTTGGGAATGAAGTAATTAATATTTTGAAAAGAATTGGTTTGAAAGCAAAGATTGTTTCTGGAGAAAAAATAATATTACAAGAAAACAAAAAAGTTTATTCTTTTTTAACAAAAAAATATGTTGAATTAATTGAAAATGATATTATTCCTGTAAGTACTGGGATAATGGTTCCTGATACTAAACTTGTTTGGAGTGTTATTAGTGGTGATCAAATAATTGCACAATTATCAAATTTGTCTCCAAAAAAAATTTTGTTAGGAACTGATGTTGATGGAATATTTGATGAAGATCCAAAAATAAATGAAAAAGCAGAACTAATAGAATTAATTACAAAAGAAAATTTTGAAGAAGTTTTGAAAAAATGTGGTGATTCAAAAGCAATTGATGTTACTGGTGGAATGAAAGGAAAATTAGAAAAAATTTCAAAAACAATAAACAATACGCCAACAATAATATTTAATTTATTTGTGGAAAAAAATTTGGAAAATGCTTTAATAGGCAAAGAAATAAAAAGTACAAAAATTGAATTATAATAATGATTAGAAAACAAAAAATTTGTAAAAAATTATCTTTGCTAAATGTCTCAATAGCCAAAAAAAAGGGTCGAGCCAAACCAATTAATCAAAGCGTAAGAACAAATTTTTCTGAAAGAATTATTTATGGTTTGGGAAAACCAATAAGACAAAGAATCTATTTTTTTTCAAAAAAAAATTCAATATTAATTAGTCTTGAACGAAATGGTTCTGAAATAGGAAAACTAAATATTAAAATACAACGAAATGGTGATTACTCACAAGCAAGTTTTTCAGATGCTTTTATCAAAAAAATAATGCGAGAAAAAGGATTGTACACTCAAATTGTTGCAGAAGCACTTGATATTTTAACTAAGAAAAAAGTAAATTCTGTTAGGTTTGAAGCAACAGATGGATTTAATGCGTTAAAAAGAATGGGTTTTGAATCAAGAAACCAATTTGGTGACAGAATTTATTGGAAAGAATTAAATCCATAAAATAACTACTTCGACAATAAACGAATGCGATTTCGTCTATTACTTATATTTTTAAACCTTGTTGGGTTAGTTTTTTATTGTTGGATTGCGTTAATTTATTATTGATTATTTTTGTGTGATTAAATGAAACAAATAATTTTTTTAGGAAGGGGTGGCCAAGGAGCAGTAACAAGCTCAAGAGTTCTAGCAATTGCTGCTTTTGAAGATGGGAAATTTTCTCAAGCTTTTCCAAATTTTGGGGTAGAAAGGATGGGTGCTCCAGTAAGAAGTTATTGTAGAATAGATGAAAAAAAAATTGATTTAAGAGAACAAGTTTATGATGCTGAATATGCAATTGTTTTAGATGCAACATTGTTAAATGGTTTAATTGAAAGTGTTTCAGATACAATAATAATAAATTCAAACAAAAAACCAGAAGAAATAAATTTGAATACAAAAGCAAAAATAAAATGTGTTGATATTACAAAAATAGCTTTGGAAGAAATTGGAAAACCATTTGTAAATATTGCTGCTCTTGGGGCATTTGCTGCAATAACAAAAGAAGTTTCGTTAAATGGATTAGAAAAAGCAATTTATCAACAAATGGGTTCAAAAGGACCAATGGTAGAAAAAAATATTAATGCGATTAGAAAAGTTTTTGAAGATGCAAGTAAATGATTTTTATGGTAGAATTAAAATTTAATAAAGGTGCAATAATTCATGACGCAGGTTCAACAAAAAATTATAAGACTGGTGATTGGAGAACATTTAAACCATCAATAGATAAGTCAAAATGTATTAAATGTGGAAAATGTTGGATGAATTGTCCTGACGGAGCAATAAGAAAAACAAAAGATGGTTTTTTTGAAATAAATTATGATTATTGTAAAGGTTGTTTGATTTGTGAAAAAATGTGTCCTGTAAAAGCAATTAGTCATGAGGTTGAAGAAAAATAATTTTGTTTTTAAATAATATTTGTGGTTTTTTATATGGTAAAAAATGTTGTAATAAGTGGGAGTGATGCAATAGCAGAAGCAGTAAAACTTTGTAAGCCAAAAGTTTGCCCAATGTATCCTATTACACCAAGTACATTAGTACCAGAAAAAATTAGCGAATTTATTAATGATGGTGTATTAGAAGCAGAAATGATTAATGTTGAATCAGAGCATAGTGCTGCTTCAGCATTATTTGGTGCTTATGCAATAGGAGTAAGAGCGTTTACTGCAAGTGCAAGTAATGGGATTGCATTAATGCATGAAATTTTACCAATAATTTCAGCATCAAGATTCCCGGCAGTAATGAGTGTTGCAAATAGAACTATTAGTGGTCCAATAAATATTTGGAATGATCATTCAGATGCAATGTCTGAAAGAGATCAAGGTTGGATACAAATGTATTGTGAAAGTAGTCAAGAAGCTTTTGATACTATTATAATGGCTTATAAGATAGCAGAAAAAGAAAATGTTTCTTTACCAATAATGGTTTGTATTGATGGTTTTTCTCTTTCTCATGTTTATGAACCAGTACAAATAGAAGATCAAAAAAAAGTTGATGCTTTTCTACCAAAATATAATCCAAAAAATATTTTAGATATAAAAAATCCAAAAACGTTTGGTCCAATTGCTTTCCCAAATAGTTTTTTTGAATTTCATGAACAAGAACAATTAGCAATGAAAGAAGCATTAAAAGAAATTCCGTTAGCTCACACAGAATTTGCTTCAATGTTTGGGAGAAAATATGGTAATGGTTTAATAGAATTAATTGAAATGAAAGATGCTGAGTATGCTTTAATTGCAAACGGAACAAGTGTTGGAACAACAAGGGTAGTGGTTGAAGAACTAAGAAAAGAAGGAAAAAAAGTTGGTTTAATAAAATTAAAAACTTTCAGACCTTTTCCAAAAGAAGAAATAATTAATTCTTGTAAAAATTTGAAAGCAGTTGGAATAATTGATAGGCATGTTTCACTTGGAAGCGAAGGTGCTATTACTCTGGATGTAAAAGCAGCATTAAAAGATGAGAAAGTAAGAGTAGAAGGATTTATTTCTGGTTTAGGTGGAAGAGATATTGATAAAACAAGAATAAAAAAAGCATTTGAAATTTTGGAAAAAGGGGGAAAAGGAATTTGGCTTAAATAAGTTAGATTTTTTTAAAATATATTGTTTTTAATATTTGGTGAATAAAATGGTAATAATGGGTATTAATGAAGAAGAACTTTTTGCAAGTGGGCATAGAGCTTGTGCTGGTTGTGGAGAAGCACTAGCTTTAAGACACATACTAAAAGCAGCTGGTAGAAAAACTATTGTTGCACAAGCAACTGGTTGTATGGAAGTTGTTTCAACACCTTACCCTGAAACATCTTGGGAAATTCCTTTTGTTCATTGTGCTTTTGAAAATGCTGCTGCAGTAGCATCTGGTATTAGAGCCGCACTAAATATGAATGGTGATAAAGAAACAAATGTAATTGCTATGGGTGGGGACGGAGCAATGTTTGATATTGGTTTTGGTGCGCTGAGTGGAGCAGTAGAAAGAGGACACAAAATATTGTATATTGTAACTGACAATGAAGCTTATATGAATTGCTTGGCTTTAGATGCATTAATAATGACAAAAGATGGTTTAAAAAAAATCACTGAAATAAATGTTGGTGACGAAGTTTATGCGTTTGGGCAAAAAACAAATGAATTAGTTCTAAAAAAATGTATTGGTGTATTTGATAATGGTAAAAAAAGAGTCTTTGAAATTAATACTAATTCAAACACAATAAAAGCAACTGGAAATCACCCTTTCTTAGTATTACAAAGAAATGGAAAACAAGGACAAAACAATTTCGTTTGGAAAATGGTTGAAGAACTAAAAAAAGGAGATGAAATAGTTTCATTAAAAAAAGGTTTAGAAGGAAAATCATTTAATTTTTCTAAAATAGATTTATCAAAAATAGGTGATTACAAAGTCAACAAAATAAACGAGGTTAACTTGCCCCAAAATTCTTCACCAGAACTAATGAAATTACTTGGAATTTATGTTGGAGATGGTTGGACAAGAATAAATAAAGCAGAAGTTGGTTTTGCTCTTCCAAAAAATGTTAAAGGAAGAAAAGAAGCAAAACAATTAATAGAAAATTTATTATGGAGTCATTGTTTAAGTGAAAATGAAAATGAATTACATATTAATTCAATAAATGTTGCAAAATTTTTTGATTCACTTGGCTTTGGAAAAGGTGCAAAAAACAAAATAATCCCACAATGGGTTTTTACTTTGCCATTAAAAGAAAAAGAAAGTTTTATAGAAGGATTAATGCTTTCAGATGGATATAAAATAGGAAAAAGCAACAGATATACTTCTGCAAGTCATGAACTTCTTAGAACTTTAAGATTATTACTTCAAACAATGGGTGTGCGAGTTGGAAAAATACACAAGCAAACAAAAAAAGAAGGAACACTTGTTGTGAAAAGAACATTGCTAAAAGAATCAACATATGGTTATGTTTGTTTTAGTTCAAAACAAGGAGCATTACTAAAATATGCTAGTCAAAACAAGCAAAGAAATTATTTATTTGGAAACGAGCATTTTGAAACAAAAAAAATTATTTCAATAGAAAAAAAAGGAATAGAGCCAACACTTGATTTGCGAGTTGAAGGAGAACACAATTTTATTGCAAATGGAATCGTAGTACACAATACTGGAATTCAAAGAAGCGGAGCAACATTTCCTTATGCTAGTACAACAACTTCTCCAGCAGGAAAAATAATTTCTGGAAAACAACAACCAAAAAAACCATTACCATTTATTATTGCTGCTCATGGAGTAGAATATGTTGCAACAGCATCAATAACAAATCTAATTGATTTAAAAAACAAAGTAGAAAAAGCATTGAAAATTAATGGACCTAGTTTCTTACATGTTCTAGTTCCTTGTATTCCTGGTTGGAAAATTGATCCTAGTAATACTATTAATGTTGCAAAAAAAGCACTTGATAGTTGGGTTTCTCCAATATATGAAATTGAAAAAGGAACTCTTAAATTAAATCAAAAACCAGTACAAATTCCTGTTGAAGAATATTTAATGATGCAAGGAAGATTCAAACATGTTACTCCTGATATTACAAAAAAAATTCAAACATATGTTAATGATAGAAAAAAATTTTTAGAAGAAAATGATGGAAAAAAAATTTTTGATGTATTATATTAAAAAAATGATTATTTTTTTAACAATCTTTGTACTCTCTCAAATTCTAATCCTGATTTTTTACACAAAGAAACAATTTTTTCTTTGTTTTGTTTTAATCCTTTCCAATCCAAAATAATTTGTTCTGCTTTTGTTTTAGAAATCATTTGTTCTAATAAGTCTTCATCAAGATAATCTAATTGGTATTGGGGGCAAATGTGCCCAAAAGAATAATTTTTTCTTAAAGCAAGTTTAGAAAAATCGGGTGCATAGTGACCACCACCAATACCAATAACAATTTTGTCATTGTTTTCTTTTAGGGTTGAATCAACAACAGTTTCTGCAATAATTTTTGCATTTTCTTTAACTACCCATTCTTTTTTTGAACTACCCAATTCAATAAAAGAAACATTTTTTTCTGAAAATGGACCGTGGTGTGTTACTTCATAACAAACCAAAAATTTTTCTTCTAACAACTCATTTTTATTATTTAATTCTCGTAAAAAATTAGTATTAATTTTTGCTAATGAACCACACAATTTTTTTTCTATTCCTCCAAAATCTGCTTTAGAAAAATTTCCAATAGAATGCGTTGTTAGACTTGGTTTTCCAGTAATACTCTGGTGTTTTGAAAGAACAATAATATCTTTTTCTTCAACTTTTTCTAAAGGCAAATTTATTGAATTATTATTAAATTCATAATATTTTGCCCACTTTGGAATTCCAACTTCTTTTAAACAACAAGCAATATTAACGCTCGCATCATCAACTAAAGAACTAACAATTGCTATTTTCATAAATAATAATTAGTAATTAATACTTTAAAATAATATCAAATTTATTCTATTTTATTGTCATCAAAATTTTTTAATTCTTCACCTTTTTTTGTAGGGTATTTTCCATTTAAGCAAGCCAAACATAAATTTTTTTCATCTATTCCAATTACTTTTACCAAATTTTCTATAGATTGATAGATTAAAGAGTCAACGTTAATTTCTTTTCTTATTGCTTCAATTCTTTCATTTCTTGTTAATTTATTATTTGCAATGAATTCTTTTTTTGAGCCCATATCAACACCATAAAAACAAGGAAACATTACTTCTGGACAAGAAACTCTTACATGAATTTCTTTTGGATTACCATATTCTTTAATATATCCGATGAGATTTTTCATTGTATTTCCTCTAACAATACTATCATCAACTAAAAAAACTTTTTTATTTTCAAACACTTCTTTTGCAATACTAAATTTTTGTCTTACTTTACTTCCCCGATTTTTTGTTTCAATAAAAGTTCTTCCTAAATATCTATTTCTAACAAGTCCTTCTTTTGATGGTAACCCTAATTCTTCAGCAAAGCCATCTCCTGCTGGTTTACTTGAATCAGGAACAGGAACAACAACACAGTTTTTATCAATTTTTTCTTTTTCTAATTTAGCTAATTCTTTTCCAAGATTATATCTAACATTATAAACTAATTTTTCTTCTATTTTGGATGCGGCATGTGCAAAATAAACCCATTCAAACATACAAAATGCTCTCTTATTATTAATCAAAAAATCTTTCAATTCTAATTTATTATCAATTTCAATAATTTTTCCTGGCGGGACTTCTTTTATTTTATCAAATCCAATATTTGCTAGAGCAACACTTTCACTAGCAATTCCAATTTCACCATTTTTTTCAGCATAACATAATGGTTTGATTCCTAATGGGTCTCTTAGAGCAATAATTGTTCCTTCTGCATTAATAAAAACAAGTGAATAGGAACCATCAATTTTTTTTGCAAGATTATGAAAAACATTTTGTAAATTATTTGGTTCTTCTTTTAAAAATCTAGAAATCAAATGTTGTATTATTTCTGTGTCAGTTTCTCTTATTAAATGATAACCATTAGCTTCCAAATCTTTTTTTAATTCGGAATAATTTGTAATACTACCATTAAAAGCAAAAGAAAACCATTTTTTTTTCCTACCATGTTCTCTTTCAAATGGTTGAACATATTCTAAATCATCTTGGCCAGAAGTAGAATATCTAACATGACCAATACCTTTATTTGAATGATGTTTTATCAAAATTTGTTTAAATTTGTTTTCATCATATGCTTTAAAAGAACTATTAACTAATCCTAATCCTCTGTGTGTTTTTAATAAATGTTTTTCATTTGAATTAAAAGTAGTCATTCCTGCAGATAATTGACCTCTGTGTTGCAATTGTATTAACATAAGATAAATTTTTTCTTCGGCATTTTTTCCAAAAAAAGCACAAACCCCACATTCCTCTTTCATAAACAAGGGTTTGTTGAAAATGCTTAAAAAAGAATGTTATATGTTTAAAATAATTTTTATTTATATTAACTTTTTTTAATTAAAACAAACATTTTTTTATTCTAATTTTTTAATAATCTCTTCCATTCTTTTAATAGTTTTTTTCCCAACTTGTTTTTTCAAAAATTTTTTACTAAAATTTTTTTTTCTTCTAAATATTTCTTTTCTTGAAGCAATTCTTATTTTTTTTCCGTTAATAAAACCATTTTTAATAAAATTAATACCCATGTCGGTGGGAGAAAAATAATTTCTCATACTATTTTTTTTACTAGTTATTTTAAAAATAACTTTTTTTAAAACACTAAATGCTTCAATATCCCGATTATAATTTACTGAATTTATTTTATACTTTTTTTTGTGAAAATTATCTAATACTAGTTTATCTTGAATATCTGCTGTTGCTGCTTCATAGGCAAGGTTAACTTCGTGTTTGAGTGGAAGATTCCAAACAGGAAAAGTTTCTATTTTTATGTATCCTGCATTAACATTTTTTTTTGTTAAATAAAATATTTGTGATAAACAAAAAAACAATTTTCCGCTATTTGCGCCTACTCCAGTAACAATAATATTTTTTTTATTTGTTTCAAGAAAAGGTTGTGTTATAAAACCATTTTTTCCAAAAAGGTTTCTTAAATTTTTTGGGTAACCAACAATTTTTTTGGTTGTTAAAACAAAATAACCTTTTTTTTCTATTTTTTTTTTAAATAAAACAGATTTTTTTTTATTATTAAATAGGCTAAGAACTATACATAATAATTCTAATCCTTCTTTTTTTAATAATTCAATTTCTCTTAAAGAAATTTCTTCAATAGTTTTTGTAGTGTTGCCCCAAGTTTTTCCTTTGTCAAGTGTATTAGCATTTATACAATAAACAAAACCAGTATTTTTTAATTTTTTTATTAATTTTAGTTTGTTTTTAGTATCATATCCTGGTAACACTCTTTTAGCATGTTCGTCTCTTAATAAATGCCCTCCAATTTCAATGTAATTTTTTTCAAATTGTTTCATTCTTTTTTTTAATTCAAAATATTCTTTTTTTAAATATTTTTTATTATCAAATGCTTTTTCCATTATAAGAATAAAGTTATTTTAATTAATAAAATGAATTGTTATGTTTTAATAGTTTTTTTTGTAAAATAAAATTACCTTTTTAAAGTTTGCCCAACTATTCTAAATTATTGGGGTGTTTTTAATGGTAGTGGAATATGGGGAATTTAAAGGAAACAAATTAATAAAATTAAAAAGAAGTGAGGATGACCAATATCCTTTTCAATTTGGAAAAGGAAAAGCTAAATTAATAATAGAAAACTTTGATGAAATAAAGGTTTTTGCAGAAGAAGAATAAATTATATTTTATAATATTATTTTTTTACCAATAATATCTGTGTTCAACAGTATATGTTATTGTTGTTTCACCGTTTGCTGGGACATCTACATAAAATTCTATTTCATTCGAATTTTTTTCAACATAATTTTGACTTTTCTCTATTATTGTCCATGATGTTCCAACATATTCGTGCACAACAATTGTTTCTAAATTATCTTTTTGATTTCTTAAAACTATTTCATATTTTGTTCTGTATAATCCTTTTGAAACATTTTCGCTAGATATTTGTTTTCTTTCTCCAACAATGTCAAACGCATTTCCTAAGAAAAGAGTATTGTCCTCATTTTTTGGTGTATGGTCTATAGAGTCTTCTCCAATAAATTGGAGTTTCCCTTCAGAATCTTCTTTGTAAACTCTAACAGTTCCTTTTGGTAAAGGGATTCCGAGTCCTTGATCTTCACTATTCTTAAATTCTACTTTTACTTGAACTTTTGTTCCTTGGTTTGCCCCATCATAATAAAATATTTTTTTAATTGGAACATCTTTTGATGATAATAATGAAATTTGTTTTGTTTGGTTGTCAAATATGTTTGTTTCCCTATCTAGTGTATACATGTGGTATTCAAATAATGATTCTTCACTAAATTGTTTTTGTGAATATTCTGCTCCACTATTAACATATGATACATCATAACTATATTTTGGGGTAGTGCTTACTCTGTGAACATCTCCTGCAACAAGTTTTAACGCTGTATTTGGATAACTGGTTCCTGACTTATTTTCAATGCTAACCCAACCAGTAAAATCCATTTCATCATCATTATTATTAATATTTGCAACATATTCTGCTTTCCAATTTATCCCGTCTGTTAAGTAAGTAGTTTCTGTTGCTCTTTCGCCTGGGTACTCAGCATATATTTTCCAAATAAGTGTTGGTTTTGTTCTTAAATTTTCTGGTAATTCTGGCAAAATTATTTTTTTAGGATCTAATATTATTATCTCGTTAACTGTTTGGATTATTATTCCATCAGAATAACTTAATAATACCCCAGTATATTCTTTTTTGGAATCACCTTCCATGTCAATCAAAGTTATTTCTTTATCCAAATATTTTTCTAACAATTTTGTTTTGGATATTAAATCATATTCATAGTTTTGTTCAACAATAAAACTAGTTGGATATTTTAAATCATTAAACATCACACTTGTAGAATCTATTTTTGAGGCAACAGCCTTATATTCTACTAAATTAATTCCTTTTTCTAAAGTAATATTTCTAATATCCTTTACTAGACCAAAGTTTTGATTATATATTGTTAGTTCAGTTCCTTCTTTCTTTTCTGATTCAAAAGAAGACAATTTTAATATTGCTTCTTTTGGTTTTTCACTTTGAGTAGTATAAATTATTTCACTAATATTAAAATCATTTTCTAATTTTATTTTTTCTTCAACAAGAAGTTGTTCTGGAAATAATAATAATATTGAAAATAAGATTAAAATTAAAACTATTATCAATCCATATTGTTTTTCCATAATGTTCAACTCTTCAATTATATAACATGTGTTTATATTGTATATTTATTACTATTGTTTTTGCTAGTCTTTTACCTAAACAATTTTATTTAACTTACAGTTAAGTATTTATTTAAAGAAAACATATTTTTTTTATGCTTGAAAAAATGTTTAATCCTTCTTCTATTGCGGTTGTTGGGGCAAGTAATACCCCTGGAAAAGTAGGTTATTCAATAATTCAAAATTTGATTGAGGCAGATTTTTCTGGGGATATATTTCCAATCAATTTGAAAGAAAAAAAAGTTCAAGGAATAAAAGCTTATTCTTCAATTTTAGATATTAAAAAAAATATTGATTTAGTGGTTTTAGTAATACCATCAAATTTTGTTTTACAAATAATAAAAGAATGTGCAAAAAAAGGTGTAAAAAATGTTGTTATTATTACTGCTGGTTTTTCTGAAACTGGTGAGAAAGGAAAATTATTAGAAAACGAGGTTAGAAAAATTGTTGAAGAAAATAAGATGATGGTTGTTGGGCCAAATACTTTGGGGATAATTAATACCGAAAATGGTTTGAATGCTAGTTTTTCAGCAAATTTTCCAAGGCAAGGAGATATTGCTTTAGTTAGTCAGAGTGGTGCTTTATGTACTGCTATCCTTGATTGGGCTAGACAAGAAAAAATTGGGTTTAGTAAATTTATTTCTACGGGTAACAAATCTTTTTTAGATGAAAAAGAATATTTTTCTTATTTAGAAAATGATTTTAGAACAAAATCTGTTTTTGTTTATATGGAATCAGTTAAAAATAGTAAAGCTTTTTTAAAAGCGGCTTATTCTCTTGCAAAGAAAAAACCAGTTATTTTGATTAAATCGGGGAGGAGTGAAAAAGGGCAAAAAGCTGCGTCTTCTCACACTGGTGCAATTTCAGGAGATGATAATTTATTTTCAATTGCTTGTAAAAAAGCTAATATTTTAAGAATGAATTCTATAGAAGGATTTTTTGACATGGCAAAGTTATTATCTAGAATAAAATCTTTGAATGGTTTTAGGGTTGCTGTTGTTACAAACGCGGGGGGACCAGGAGTTATTGTTGCTGATTCTGCTTCAAAACACAATTTTCCTTTGCCAGAATTTAGTAATAAAACTTTAAATGTAGTAAAAAAAATTAATCCTCATGCTTCTAATCCATTAGATTTGATTGGTGATGCAAAGCCAATTGATTATAGAAATGCTTTGACTATTTTACAAAATGATCCTAATGTGGATTTGGTGTATACTTTGTTAACGCCTCAAAGCATGACTGACCCGAATAGAGTTGCTGATATAATTGTTGATTTGAATAAAAGATTACCAATTCTTTGTTCTTTTTTGGGGGGGACTGCTGTTAGTCATGCAAGAAGTTATTTGAGAGAACACGGTGTTGTAGAATTTTCAACCCCTGAAAGAGGAATTAAAGCTCTTTCAAGATTACAAGATTATATTGTTAACAAAAAAAAGATTAAATTATTTGAACAAAAAACAATCCAAAAAAAGAATATTAAAAATTTGTTCAAATCAAATAAAGTTTCTATGAGGAATGCATTTTCTATTTTAAAAGAGTTTAATATTAAAACTTGTAAAACAGAATTTGTTTCAAATGAAAAAGATTTTAATAAAAAAATAAAAGATTTTGTTTTTCCTATTGCAATGAAAGCCTCTTCAGGGATTCCTCATAAAACTGATCTTGGTTTAGTTAAATGGAATATTGTTAATGAGTATGAAGCAAAAAAGATTTTTTTTGAAATGCAAAAAATATTATTAAAAATGAAAAAACCAAATCAAATAGCATTGCAAGAAATGGTTTTTGGTCAAGAAGTAATGGTTTCTTCAATAACAATCGAATTTGGAAAAATAATTACTTTTGGTCTTGGTGGAATTTTTGTCGAAATAATGAATGATGTTTCACAAAAAATTGCTCCAATAAATGATATTGATGTTGATGAAATGTTTGAAGAGATAAAAGGGGCTAAAATTTTAATGGGTGCAAGAACTAACAAAAAATATTCTATTAAAGAATTAAAAAATATGATAAAAGCAATTTCAAAGCTAGCAGTTACTTACCCAGAATTAAAAGAAATTGAACTAAACCCAGTTATTGTGAATGAAAAAGGGGTTTTTGCAGTAGATGCAATAATAACAAAATAAAACACAATTATTAGGACATTTTTTTGTTAAACCTTTTGTTTTATTTTTATTTATGAAAATTGGTTCTTTAAAAATAAATAATGGTGCCTTTCTTGCACCAATGGCTGATTTTACTAATATTGCTTTTAGAAATCTTTGTAAGGAATATGGTTCTTCTTTACAATTCACCGAACTAATTTCTTGTAAATCAATTATTCATAAAAATTCTAAAACAAAAAAAATGCTTTCTATTTCTGATAAAGAAAAACCTGTTTTTTTACAATTGTTTGGGAATAATCCAAAAGATTTTTCTAATGCAATAAAAATTGTTGAAAAAAATTTTGATTTTTCTGGCTATGATTTGAATGCTGGTTGTTCGGTTCCAAAAGCAATTAAAGGAAAATATGGTTGTTTTTTAATGAATAAACCAAAATTAGTTGGTGAAATAATTCATGAAATGAAACAATTTGAAAAACCTGTTTCGATAAAAATGCGTCTTGGATTAGAAAAAGAAAATTTTTTAGATGTTGTTGATTCATCAATTTCTTCAAGTGTTGATGCGATTACTTTACATGCAAGACTTGGTTCACAAAATTATTCTAATAAATCAGATTGGAGTAAAATAAAATTACTTAAAAAAAATGTTCCAAAAAAAATTATGGTTATTGGTAATGGTGATATTTGTTCATCAAATGATTTTGTTAGAATGAAAAAAGAAACTAATTGTGATTTTGTAATGGTTGGTAGGGGGGCAATAGGAAATGCTTTTTTATTTAAACAAATAAAAGAGTTTTGTAATGGAAAAAAAATTAAGAATATTTCTTTTAGAAATGAAAAAGATATTTTTTTAGAAGGAAAAAAATATTTTGAGTTATCAAAAAAATTTTCTATGAAACCAAATGATATTCGAGGTTATTTTATTAATTTGGCTAATAATTTTAATGGGGCAAAACAATTAAGAAATAAATTTGCTATGACAAAAAGCATTGATGATTTAGAAAAAATTTTTCAAGATCATTTTAAAAATTATTGATAATAATTTAATATTATTTGAATTTTATTATAATATTATTAATTTTCAAATATGGTTGTATAAAGATTATATATTATTGTGTAATTATTTCATTCTTATTACTTGGTCTGTTTCGTTATCAATTTCTTTAGCAATTTTTTTTATTCTTGAAAAAATGTGTTTTGTGTCATCTTCAATTTCTTCTATTGTTGTATGCATTGTTTTTGCTCTTAAAAAATAGTATTTTCCGCTTTTTTCTATTAGCCCAGAATTTAACATTTTGTTTAAATGATTTATTACACTTCCCCTACTCATTCCTATTCTTTGTGATATAGTTGTGCTTGTTAATACTTGGTTTATTGTTTTTGCTAAAAAAAGTTCTTTAAATATTGATGCAGCAATTTTGTTTTTATCAATTTCTTCAAAAAAACCAAAAGAAGAGCAAATCCAAGCTATTTTTTCATTAAACAACATATTTTCATCTAATTCTACTTTTCTAATAATTATTTTTGATTGACTTCTCCTTGGGATAGAATTTTTTAAAGAATCTTTTAATATTGGTAAATTATCATTTTTTTTAAAACTCATTATAACACTATTAACTATTAAAATACAATCATTTTATAAATTTGTCTAAACTATTTAATCAATTTCAATATTATTTGAACAAATTAACATTAAATTTATAAATTTGTTTTATCATTTCTAAATTATGAATAAAGAAAAAAAAGATAATAATGATTCAAAAAAATTGCTTGAGGAAAAGGATTTGAAAATTATTGAATTAACAAATGATTTGAAAAGAGTTCAGGCTGAATTTGAAAATTTTCAAAAAAGGAGTGAGAAACAAAATTGTGAATTTAAAGAATTTGCTTTAACAAAAATGATGGAAGAATTATTACCTGTATTAGATTCTCTTGAAGTTGGAATAAAACATAATCCTGATTTTGTTCAAGTTTATGAACAACTATTTTTAATATTAAAAAAAAATGGTTTGGAAAAACTAGGTGTTAATGTTGGGGATGTATTCGATCATTTTTCAATGGAGTGTTTAATGAAAGAATCAAATGAAAAATTAGGTAATGACAGAGTAGCACAAATATTGCTAGTAGGTTACAAATTCAAAGGGAAAATTTTGAGACCCACAAAAATTAGTATAAACAAAATAGAAAATGAAGAGAAAAAAAATAAAAATAATGAAAAAATTGAACAAACAAAAAATGAAAAAGTGGTTAATAATGAAAATTGTTTTAAGGGGGGTAATTAATTTTTTATCAAATAAAAAAATTATTTGATTTTAAAATATTATTATTGAGGTGTAATTATGGCTAAAATATTAGGGATAGATTTAGGAACATCAAACAGCGCAGCAGCTGTTTTGGAAGGGGGAAAACCAAAAATAATTCCTTCTGCAGAAGGAAATACTGTTTATGGGAAAGCATTTCCAAGTGTTGTTGCATTTACTAAAGAAGGAAAAATGCTTGTTGGTGAACCAGCAAGAAGACAAGCGATTAGTAATCCAGAAAATACTATTGTAAAAGCAAAAAGAAAAATGGGGAAAGATTACAAATTTAAAGCAAGTGGAAAAGAATATTCTCCTCAACAAGTATCTGCATTTATTTTACAAAAAATAAAAAAAGATGCTGAAGCATATCTCGGAGAAAAAGTTGAAAAAGTAGTAATAACAGTGCCTGCTTATTTTGATGATAATCAAAGACAAGCAACAAAAGATGCTGGTTCTATTGCTGGATTAGAAGTGATAAGAATTGTTAATGAACCAACTGCGGCATCATTAGCGTATGGTTTAGATAAAAAAGGTGATTCAAAAATACTTGTTTTTGATTTGGGTGGTGGAACATTAGATGTAACGATAATGGAATTGGGTGATGGGGTGTTTGAAGTAAAATCAACTTCTGGTGACACAGAACTTGGTGGCACTGATATGGATGAATCCTTGTTAGAATTTATTATAAAAAATTTTAAAGAAAAAGAAGGATTAGATTTATCAAAGGATAGTATGGCAATGCAAAGATTAAGAGAAGCTGCAGAGAAAGCAAAAATAGAATTATCAACAACAACTGAAACAGAAATTAATTTACCTTATATTACAGCTGATTCTACTGGACCAAAACATTTAAACATGAAAATTAATCGTGCTAAATTGGAAGAACTAGTAAGACCATTAGTTCAAAAATGTGAAAAACCAATTACTCAAGCGTTAGCAGATGCAAAAATAACTGCTGCTGAATTATCAAAAGTAATATTAGTTGGTGGCCCAACAAGAATGCCAATAATACAAGAATTTGTTAAAAAAGTAACTGGAATAGAACCAGAAAGAGGAGTAGACCCAATGGAATGTGTTGCAATGGGTGCAGCAGTACAAGCAGGAGTTTTAAGTGGGGAAGTAAAAGACGTTCTTTTATTAGATGTTACTCCATTAAGTTTGGGAATAGAAACATTAGGAGGAGTATTTACAAAATTAATTGATAGGAATACAACAATTCCAACAAAAAAATCACAAGTGTTTTCAACAGCAGTAGATAATCAACCAGCAGTAGATATTCATGTTTTACAAGGAGAACGTCCACTTGCTAAAGATAATAAAACATTGGGTAGATTTCAATTAACAGGAATTCTACCAGCACCAAGAGGAATGCCACAAATAGAAGTGACATTTGATATTGATGCTAATGGAATAGTAAACGTTTCTGCAAAAGATAATGGTACTGGAAAAGAACAAAGCATCAAAATAATTGCTTCAACAAAATTGAATGATGAAGAAATAGAAAAAATGAAAAAAGAAGCTGAAGAACATGCAAAAGAGGATGAAAAAATTAAACAAGAAATTGAAACAATAAATCAAGCTGATGCAACAATATATAGCACAGAAAAAATGTTAGGAGATTTAAAAGAAAAATTAGATGAAGATAAAAAGAAACAAATACAAGAAAAAATTGATTTGTTAAAAGAAGAAATGAAAAAAGAACCAAAAAATGTTGAAATGATAAAACAAAAAATGGATGATATGAATAACAAATTACAAGAAATTGGTTCACAAGTTTATCAACAAGCACAACAAAAACAACAAGAACAACAATCACAAAATAAAGAAGATAAAAAAGAAGGGGATGAAAAAATTGTTGATGCAGAATTCGAAGAAAAAGATAAAGATAAAAAATAATTTTTTTGAACCAAAAAATCAGTTAAATCAAAATAGCAACTCTTTATGGGTTGCTAGTTGATTTTTATACTTTATTTAAGAAGGATATTTATGAGTCGAAGATCTTTTGGTAAAAAAATTTTCAGAAAAATTATGGTTTTTAGATTAAGATTATTGCGTAGTAATTTAAGAAATGCGAGAAATCAAAGTGCGTATTTACAAGCAAAAGCAATGAATAATAAATCATGTTATACTGATTTGTTAGATTCAAAAAAAAGAGAATGGCGTTTAGAAAAAAAATTAAAAAAAGCTATGAAAAAATAATTAAAATTTAGTTGATTTGGATGACTGATTACTATTCTATTTTGGGTTTACAAAAAGGAGCTTCAATTGAAGAAATTAAAAAAGCTTATAAAAAATTGGCAAAACAACACCACCCAGATATTTCAAAAGACCCTAATGCAGAAAAAAAATTCAAAGAAATAGTTGAAGCATACCAAGTTCTTTCTGATCCTGAAAAAAAACAAAATTATGATAATTATGGTGATGCTTACAAAAATTTTCAAGGATACCAACAAGGATTTGGGCAAGGAATGGATTTTGATTTTGAAGATATTTTTAACCAATTTGGATTTGATTTTGGTGGTGGTTTTGGGGATTTATTTGGTTCTAGAAAAAGAGAAAAAAAAGATTTTGGAAAAAATATAAAAATTGATTTAACAATAAATTTTGAAGAAGCTGTTTTTGGAGTAGAAAAAAATATTTCTTATGAAAGAATACAAAAATGTTCTTTTTGTAAAGGGACTGGTGCAGAAAATTCTAGAGAAAATGTTTGTAATGTTTGTAATGGGCGAGGAGTTGAAATAAGACAGCAAAGAACTCCTTTTGGTATTTTTCAAAGTCAATCTACTTGTAGAAAATGTAAAGGAACTGGAAAAATACCAGAAAAAAATTGTTCTAATTGTCAAGGAAGCGGTTTTGAAACAAAAACAAACAAAATTAAAATAAAAATTCCTGCTGGGATAAACATTGGGAATCATTTAAGATTAAAAGAAAAAGGTCATGAAGGAAAAGATGGTGTTGGGGATTTATATATCGTAATATTTGTTGAACCGCATGATATATTCAAAAGAGATGAAGAAGATATTTATGCTGAAATTCCAATATCTTTTTCAGAATCAGCTTTAGGTGCAACTGTTGAAGTTCCAACATTAAAAGGAACAGTTGAATTAAAAATTCCTGCCGGTACGCAAACAGGTACAATATTTAGATTAAAAAAGAAAGGAATAAAAGTGTTAAATTCTAATTTAGTTGGAGATGAATATATAAAAGTAATAATAGAAACCCCAAAAAAATTATCAAAAAAGCAAAAAGAATTATTAGAACAATTGAAAAAAGAAGATGAATTTAATAAAAAAAGAAAAAGTATTTTTAAAAAAATATTTGAAAATTTTTAATAAAAATATTTTTTTATCAAAGAAAAGAATTTAATACTTAAAAAACATATATTTATTGATAAAAATGAAAAAGATAATTTTTTGTCTATTAGTAATTGTTACTTTGTTTGGTTGTACAAATGTTTCAAAAGAGTTTAGTGAAAATGATTTTTTTGATTTAAAAAAAGAGTATTTTATGGAAGAATCTTTTAATCCAAATCAAGATTTGATGAATTCTTATATAAATGAAATTTCTTTAATGAGAAGTAACTCTTCTGATAGTTTAGCAAAAGTATTAGATTTTGAAATTGCATCAGCACAATCATTCTTATACTTTTCAAAATCGCTTGAAGAATCAAAAAAAATAAATTATTTTTCAAAACATTGTAATACAATAGAATATAAAAATACTATTTTATATTTAAATTTGGCAATTAAATATTCTGAACAAGCAAATTCAATAATATTATTGCCAAATGAAATTTTTTTAATAAGAAACAATCAACAAGAAACAATAAATGAAATAAATATTTCTTCAAAAGAATATTTATTATCAATGAGAGAAACATGTTAGTTTTTTTAAATTTTTTTTGATTTTAAAAATGTGAGTTTTAAAACTAGTTTGTTTAAATTTTATTTAATGAAAGAACTTAATAGAAATGGTGCAGAGGCTATTGTTCAAGAAGTCTTATTTAATGGGGTAAAAGTTGTTTCTAAAAAAAGACTTCCAAAAAAGTATAGAAATAAAAATCTTGATGGGTTAATAAGAAAAAGGAGGACAAAAAGCGAGTCAAAAATTTTACGATTTCTTTTTAATAAAATAAATGTCCCAGAAGTAATTTTTGTTGATGAAAAAAAATTTGAAATTTTTATGAGTTTAATAAAAGGAAAAGTGCTAAAAAAAATAATTGAAAAAAATAATAAATTGTGTGTTGAAACAGGGAAAGAAATAAAAAAAATTCATGATTTAAATATAATTCATGGGGATTTAACAACTTCTAATATAATTTTTTACAATAAAAAATTATTTTTTATTGATTTTGGGTTAGGTTTTTTTTCAAATAAAATTGAAGACAAAGCAACCGATTTAATTGTTTTCAAAAAAACATTTAATGCTACTCATTCTTCAATAAAAAAGGGTTGGGAAAAGGTTCTTTCTGGTTACAAACCAAGTAAAGAAATTATTGAAAGGATGCAAAAAATAGAAAAAAGGGTTAGATATCATTAATTTTGCTATTTTTACAAAGTTTCAATAAGTTTATTAAAAATTTGTAAACAATATTATTTATGAAGAATAATAATATGCAAAGAAATTTTTTTGGGAAATTATTTGCAAAACCAAAAAAACCTATTTCACACAGGTTACAAAAAGTTAGGAGTAAAATTAAACAAGAAATCGATTCTAAAAATATTTCTATTGGCGCAACCCAAAATTATATTGAAATAAATAAATCATCAATGGGCTCTTCTGAAAGACTTGCTGAAGAAAGAGACTTAAATTCAATGAAAAACAGGGTTTCTAATTTAGAAAAAAGATTGAAAAAGGTTAATAAAGTTGAAAAAAGTGTTTTTGAAAAAAGAATTTTTGAAGCGCACAATAAAAGAAAAATTTTAGTTTTTCCAGAAAAAACTCTTCGGGATAAAAAAAGTAAAAATTTAATGGTAAAATTAGCAAAAAGCATAACTTTGTTCAATCTTATTAATGTTTGCTCAGAAAGATTTAATCAAGATTGGGAAATAATAAGTTCTATGAAAAAGGATATTTTGAAAAGAGAATATGGTAAACCTAATCATTTTGTTTATTCTTCAAATAGGTTTTTACATAATCTTTATAGAATAAGCCAAGAATTGGTTATTAGAGGAAATACAGTTCAAAAACAATATGGATTAGAACTATTTATTAAATTGGAAAGAATTGCAAATGAACTAAAATAATTTTTTAATTTATTTTTTTAAAATATTTTTTTATTTAATTCAAGTATTATAATTAGATTTATAAAGCTTCTTTTTCAGTAATTATATTATAATTTTAGTGTTCTTTTCCAAGCCAGTGTGGTTGGAAAGGTTAAGTGATTTAAATGGTTAAAAAAGTT
>JAQVAR010000049.1 GCA_028690725.1 Candidatus Iainarchaeum sp. | reverse complement strand
AATTGTTTTAAAATAAACAAAAAAGGATTTATTTTTTCCACTGATTTGATAATATCAATTATAATAATTCTTTTTTCAATTACTTCTTTTTTAATAATAATTAACAATAATTTGGGACTTGCAATTAAATTTGAAAAAGAAAAATATGTTGAACAAAAAACAATTTTTGTAGCAGATTCTTTTGTAAAAAATTTTAGTGAAGAAAATGCAATGCTTGGTTCTTGCATAATTGATTTTGAAAAGAAAAGGGTTTTGAGTAATGAAATTAGTTCAACAAATTTTTCAAACATTAAAGAATTGAAAATAAATGATTTTTTTATAAAAAAAATAGAATCTGAAAACATTATTGGAAAAAAAATTATTTATTCAAATAATAATAATAATATGCATGAAATCAATTGTATTTCTGTTAAAAGATTTGTTTTTTTAGATGGAATTAAAAGCATTATTTCTTTTACAGGGTGTTTAAATGAATAATTTTAATAAAAAAGGTTTTATTATTTCTTTAGAAGCAAGTTTTTCATTATTAATGTTCTCATTAATATTAATTAGTATTTCTTTTCCGATTAATGAATCTTTCAAAGAATTAATAATAGTTCAACAAGAAAATGATTTGTTGAAAATTTGGAGCAAAAAATTTCCAACAGAAGAAGAAATAATACAAGATACAAAAATGTTGTTTCAAAATGCAAGTATTTTTTTAGATGAAAAAGAAATTATTATAGGAAAAAAATGTTCAGGAAATAGTTTAGCAAATGAGGCAATGATTTTTGACAATCAATTAAATGAAAAAAATATACGAATAATAGTTTATTTGGATTGTTGAATATTAACAAAGTTCAATTATTTTTTTGAAAAAAATATTTTTGTTTCATTGTTTTGTTTTTCTATTATTATAACAAATTTTGAATTGAATTTTTCTTCAAAAAAATTTTGTTTTGATGAAAGATTGATAATAATTGTTTTTTTTGGATTTGAAAGAATAAATTCATTATTAATTGTTTTTAATGTTATATCTTTTGCAGGGACAAATTCAAATTCTTTTCTTGAACCATCTGATAAAAATAAAAATAATTTGTCTTGTTCTGAAATTTTTTCTGAAATCTGTTTCATTAGCAAAGAATCATTTACAAAAAGAAAATCATTTACAATAAAATTTATTGATGGAATTATTATTAAGAGAGAAGAAAAAAAAGCCGTTATTATTATTAAGTATTCTAATGAAATTTGAGCTTTTTTTTCCATTTTTTTTGAACTCATATATCATCAATTTTTTTGAACACATCTTCAGCAGTTTTTTCTAATTTTTGTGAACCTTGTTGAGAAGTGGCTTGTAATTGACTAACTAAAATAAGCACTACTGCCACCACTGCTGCTAAAACAATTATTAATTCTACTGAAATCTGTGCTTTTTCTTCTAAAAAAATATTATTCATAATACAAAAATAATTTTTATATTTAAAAAACAACAACACGAATTCGTTGAATGACGAATCAAATTAATAATTTTTGAATAATATAATAAAAATTAAAATATTTTACATTAATAATTTTAAAAAAAATAAAAACGAATTAATAAAAATATGATGTAATTGTTTATTTGCATGTCTGGAGAAGAATTTTGGGACGATAATAGCAATAGTTATATCAAAGTTAATAAATCCAAAAAAAAAGGTTTTTGGAATTTTTCTAAACAAGAAAAAATTGATTTAATTATTTCTTGGTTTACACTTAGCATTGCATTTACTTGGCTAATTCAAAATAGAATATTGGGTATTCCTGAATTGGGTTTTAATACTGCAATAAGTATTGCTATTCCTGTCGGATTTATTGCTGTTGGAACAGGATTTGTTTTACACGAGTTGGCTCACAGACAAGCAGCAAGACATTTTGGTTTTGTTTCAGAATATAGAGCATGGTACCCAATGCTAGGACTAGCAGTATTATTTGCAATATTTACTGGATTCATTTTTGCAGCACCGGGAGCAACATATTTTTTTGGAAATAATGTTTCGAGAAAACAAAATGGTATTATTTCTGCTTCTGGACCAACAATAAATCTTATTGCTGGGATAATATTGTTAGGAATATCTTTTTTGTTTAAAGATAGTTTGATTTCAATAATATTATTGTTTACTTCTACAATAAATTTTTGGTTCGCTTTTTTTAATTTGTTACCAATATGGGTTTTGGATGGAAAAAAAGTTTTATATTGGAAGCCAGAAGTTTGGATAATATTATTTGGTATTGCAGTAGCATTTGTTTTTTTTATTTAAATAATTAACCAACATAATTTGGTCTGAAATCTAATGCTTTTTCTTTGAATTCATCATAAGCTTTTTCTGATTCTGAATCAATTGTTGGATTCATTTTTTTTATTATTTGTTCAAAGTGTCTCATCTCTATTTCATTAGGTTTCATATTGTTTTCTTTTAAAACTAATAATGCTGATTCTCTTACTAATCCTTCTAAATCCGCTCCAGAAAAACCATTTGTTTTTGAAGCAATATTTTTTATTGAAACATTTTTTGCTAATTTTACTTTTTTAGTATGAACTTCCAATATTTTTTCTCTTGCTTTTTCATCTGGTGCTGGAACTCTAACTAATTTATCTATTCGCCCAGGCCTTAATAAAGCAGGATCAATCAAATCAGGTCTATTTGTTGCTGCAATAAAAATAACATCTTTTAATGATTCAACACCATCTAATTCTGTTAATAATTGGTTAACCATTCTTTCTGTTACATTACTTCCAACATCCCTACCCCTTCTTGAAGCTATTGAATCTATTTCATCAAAAAATATTATACATGGTGCTACTTGTCTTGCTCTCCTAAATATTTTTCTAACTCCTTTTTCACTATTATGCGCAAAAATCCCGCCAAAACCACTAACAAAATTTTGCCCAGGTTCAACTGAAATATCATAAACAAAATCTTGGTTTTCAATCACATTTATTTCTTTTACAACATCCCAATAAATATCCGCATCAACCAATTTCCACAAATTCAAAAATTTTTGTTTTTGAACATCAACTAAACACAAAGCCTCTTTTAATTTGTTTTTACCAACACTATTATTTTTTGGATAACTCACAAATGCTTCATTTAATAAAGCAGAAATTTTAGGATTAATTGGAATAGTATTACTCCTATTCCACGAATGCTTATGACTTGCTTCTTCAAGTAAAGATTGTCTTTTACAATCAATAAAACCAGCAAATGAAAATTTTTGAAGATTTTCAGTACCATAAATTCTAATTCGATAACTAATTGAACCAGTGCGCTCTTCTTTCTTTTTAATTGAAGAAACTATCCCTATTTTTAATAACAAAAACATTAAATTATTAGCAAGTCTTTTACTAACAGTTGTTGCCTCAACATAAAAAGCTCTTCCATTTGTACTAATAGTGCCATCCCCTGAAAAATAACCTCTTAAAAAAGAATTTACAATGCTTGTTTTTTCAGTTAAAAGATTATTTGGAATATTTTTTACAAAAGCACCACTCTCAAGACCAAAACTTTCAAAAACAAGTCTTAGTGTTGCTGAATTAATTACTATTCCTTTATTTTTAATGATTGAAAAAGGCAAATTTAGTTTTTCTAAAATAATAATTGTTTTTTCTAAAATATTTTTATTTTGAATTGATAACCTTAAAACTCCAGAGTTAAAATCGCCTTCAGCAACCCACAAACCAATTAATTCAAATAAATCAACAGTTATTTCAAAAATAGCCGGAAGCCTGCTAATCGAATTTTTTTTAGAAACAAAAATTTTGTTTAAATCCAATTTTATTTTTGAATGTGCTTTTAATTTATAAAAATTTTTTATACTAATAGGCAAATTCTTTTCAACAATATCATAAACATATTTTTTTGAAATATTTAATAATTTTGAAGATTCTAAATAACCAATTTCTTTTAACATTTCACTTATTTGATTCGAATGAACAAAAACATCTTTATCTTTTAATAAATTCAATAAATTTAATTTACCATCACCTAAAGAAATATTAGGTATTTTTGCAGGAATCGCTATAACACTTTTATCAGAAACAAGTTGATTAGGAGTAACCTCTTCAATCTCATTTTCAACTAAAGAAAATAACGAATGTTTATCAGTAACCTTTATTCTTCGCCCAGTTTTAGTAACAACTTCTAATAATTTCCCATTTAATTTATGCTTTATATGCCCATTAATTTTTCCAAAAAAAGTTTTTCCATCATTATCAAATGTAACAACGCTCCAATCTTTTTTTTCTTCTACAATCAAACCAATTTTTTCTAAAAAAATTTTTTGACCATCAAAAACTAGAATTTCTTCATCATATGGTAAACTTTCACCAGACCACATACTTAGTAGTTCAGGACCTTTTATTGAAATAAAATTTGCTTCACTTTCTGTTGCAATTGCTTTTGCTAAAAGAGTTTTTCCAGTACCTGGAGGGCCATATAACAAAATTCCTTTTGGTGGTGAAATACCCATTTCTTGAAAAGCAATAGGATTTTTTAATGGCCATTCAATTGTTTGTTTTAACTCTTCTTTTATTTCATCGAGAGCACCTATTTGATCCCATTTTACATTAGGAACTTCTATTGAAATTTCTCTCAAAGCAGAAGGTTGAACATCTTTCAATCCTTCAAAAAAATCTTTTTTAGTAATTTTTAAAGATTCTAATATTTCTACAGGAATTGGCTGACTTTCCTCAATTTTTTCTATTTCTGGTAGATAACGTCTAAGAGCTTTCATTGCAGCTTCTTTTGTAAGGGCTTGTAAATCTGCTCCAACAAAACCATGAGTTAAATCAGCAAAATAAGTTAAATCAAATTCTTCTTTTTTCAAAATTTTTTTTTCAACCATCTCTCTAATTATTTCAATAAAATAAGATGCTCTTTTTTTTTCATTAAATTTTTTATTGTATTGGTCTAATATTTCCACAATATCAATACCATTATTTTCTTTAACTATATCAAAAATTTTTAAATAAATTGGATTATTCTCTTTTTTAACATCAATATTTTTTACAAAATAATATGTTTTTGCAAGAGGCATTCCCCTTGTATGAATTCCAAGAATTTGTTTTCTTGATTTTTTATCAGGAATACCAAACTCTATTTCTCTATCAAATCTTCCAGGCCTTCTTAATGCTTCGTCAATAGAATTTACTCTATTGGTTGCAGCCATTACTATTACTTCTCCTCTTGAAGATAATCCATCCATTAATGAGAGTAATTGTGCAACAACTCTTCTTTCAACTTCTCCAACTGCTTCGTCTCTTTTTGAAGCAATAGCATCTATTTCATCAATAAAAATTATTGATGGTGCATTTTCTTCAGCGTCTTTAAATATTTGTCTAACTCTTCCCTCTGCTTCTCCAACAAATTTCCCCATCACTTCAGGAGCAGAAACAGAAATAAAATGTACTTGTGCTTCATTAGCAACTGCTTTTGCTAAAAGAGTTTT
>JAQVAR010000048.1 GCA_028690725.1 Candidatus Iainarchaeum sp. | reverse complement strand
AAAATATTATTGAACCAATATCCCCCCCAGTGGGAATAGCAGTTATTATTACTAATAATAACATTGCTATTATGTCTTGTACTATTAGAAAACCAATAGCAATTTTTCCATACAATGTTTCAGTGCCTCCTCTGTCTGAAATTAATTTCATTATTATTATTGTACTACTAAAAGTTAATGCAATTGCAATGTAAATTGATGAAACAAAATCGAAGCCTAAAGCAAGTCCAATCCCCAAACCAATTATAGTAGTAAAAATAACTTGGCCTATTCCTGTTATCAAAGAAACTTTTCCAACTTCTTTAACTACTTTTGGACTCAAACCCAATCCAACAATAAATAATAGGATAGAAATGCCCATTGTTGATAATATCTCCATTACTTCGATGGAACCAACCAAATTGAAAAAATAAGGGCCAACAATTATTCCTGAAACAATATAAGAAATTATTAATGGTTGTTTGAATAATCTTGCTAGTGTTGCAAGAAAAATTGTTACTCCAACTATTATTGCTATTTGAATAAATACATCTGTGGCCATAATCGAAATAAGAAAGAATTATATGTATTTAAAATTATTGCGTGTTGTGTGTCTTTTCGTTATCATTCTTTTTTTAATGCGTTTGTAATATTTTTATTGTATGGTTGAGAATAGTTTGGACGAAAAAGGTTCTATTAATTTGGTTGTTAATGAGTCAGATAATTATTGGAAGAGATTTTTTTTAGTAATTCAAGGAACACATCTTCTTGCTTTTAAGTATCCAAAATTAATTATTTTTTCATTGTGTATTGTATTAGCAATTATCTTTTTTCAAAACGACTTTTTTTTACAAATAGTATCTCACCTTGGTTATATGGAGTATGCGGGCGTATTCATTTCGGGTTTATTATTTTCTTTTGGTTTTACTACTCCTTTTGCAACAGCAGTTTTTATTATAATGAAACCTGAAAATGTTTTTTTGATAGCAATTCTAGCTGGTTTTGGAGCAGTTTTATCTGATTTAATAATTTTTAAATTTGTTAACTTTTCTTTTGAAGAAGAATTTCAAAAACTTAGAAAAGAAAGACCTTTTTTGTTTGTGAAACACAGGATTAACTCTAATTTTAAATCAGTGCATGTTAATTATTTTTCAATTGTTTTTGCTGGAATATTACTTGCTTCTCCTCTTCCTGATGAGGCCGGAATAACTATTCTAGCTGGTTTATCGAAAATAAGTATTGTAAAACTAATTATACTAAGTTTTTTCTTTAAAACAATTGGAATATTGATTTTGTTGTTATTATAATTATTTTAGATAATATTGTTTAGCAATTTAATTTGAATATTTAAAAAAAGATTTTTTTTAATTATTTTTTGCTAGATAGTTTCTTCATTTTCATTACTTTGCTTTTTTTACTTTTTCTGCTTGGTCTTCTAGATTTTTTCTTTACTCGCTTAGCTTTTTTGATACTAGGTTTTTTTACCTTTTTAGAATTTGAACCAACTTTTTTCTTAGCAACTTTCTTTTTCAATTAAAATCCCTTTATTTTTTTTATTTGGTTGGCGACTGGACTCGGTGAAAGAGTTCCATGAATGAAATCAAATCAAACATAACCTTTCGATTTATTCTAATGGTTATCTCTTTCATGCAAAGTGGAAGCTTTTCTAGTTACTAGTTTTAGGCAAAGAGTTATAGTCCAGTCTTTGCTTCAATGGTAGAATAACTAGAAGAGGCTGTCTTTGACATATCCTTTCCAGGACAACCGAATTGTCCCGCCAACCAATTGAATAAACAAAAGGATTACTCTTACTTATTCTTGAACTTTAACTAATTCGAACCAATTGTAACAAAATTGTGTGAAAACCAAAGAAAAAGCATTGAAAATTAAGTCAATTGTGGAAGTTTTTGCAAAAATCGGTTTTTTTCGTTGTTTGTGGAAGTAATAGTGTTTGTTTGTCGTAATTGTTTTGGTGTTTGTTTTTTTAGTTTAGTTCTTTCCAATAATTTTTTTTCTCATTAATTTTTTTTAGTACGTCAAAAATTATTACGATTGTTGTGGATATTGCTAGTGTTAACAATATTTTTTCTATTCTTATTGAGGTCACTTCAAATAGTGTTCCTATTGGCGTGAATATTATTGTCATTGTTACTATTAGCACTATTATTGTTGCATAAAACATGTTTTTGTTTACTAGTAATGATCTATTTATTGTTAGTTTTCTGAATGATCTGAAATTGTAAGCGTTTGTTATTCCAAAGAATATCATTGTCAAGAAAACCATTGTTTGGGATTCTGCTAGGTTGTAACCAAATATCGTGTATGAAACATAGAATATTAGTAGTGAGAAGAATGTCATTGTTGTTCCGGCTATTGTTATTAATTGTAGTAATCGCTTGTTTATTATTCCAGAATTTTTTCTTGGAGGAATATTCATTATTTTTTCTGAGTGTGGATTGAAGGCGAGTGTTATTGCTAGTATCTCGTCAGAAAACAGGTTGATGAATAGTATTTGTAGTGCTATTAATGGTAAGGGCATTCCTATTAGTATTGCAAAAAATATTATTGCTACTTGTGCAAAGTTTATTGATATTTGGTAGCTAGAAAATTTTTGTATGTTCTTGAATATTGTTCTTCCTTCTTTTACTGCATCAACTATTGAAGCAAAATTATCATCCTTTAAAATCATGTCTGAAACACTTCGAGAAACATCTGTCCCATTTTTTCCCATTGCTACCCCAATATGCGCTTCTTTTAATGATGGGGCATCATTGACGCCGTCGCCAGTCATTGTAACTATTTCGCCATTCTCTTTTAATGCTCTAACAATCCTTAGTTTGTGCTCTGGTTTTACTCTTGCAAAAATATTTATTTCATTAACAATGTGTTTTAGTTCGTTGTCAGTAATATGATCTAATTCTTTTCCTTCTATTATTTTTGTGTTTTTTAAACCGATTTGTCTTGCTATTGATAACGCGGTTTCCTTGTTGTCACCAGTAATCATTTTTACTTTTATTCCGGCAGTGTAACAATCCTTTATAGCTTGTTTTACTTCTTTTCTTGGTGGGTCATCTATTGCAACAAAACCAATGAAGACTAGTTTGTCCTCGGTAATAGTTTTTGAACTAGTTTTCTTGTAAGCTATTCCTAGTGTTCTAAAAGAATCCAGGGTACACTTCTTGTTTTCTTCTAATATTCTTTCTTTTTCTTTTTTAGAAAGTTTTTGTATGTCACCATTTTTTATTATAAAATCACATTTTTCTATCAAAACTTCTGTTGCCCCCTTACTATAAACAATATTGTTCTTTGAATTATTTTGTTCTTTGTACATTACACTCATTATTTTTCGCTCTGAACTAAAAGGAATTTCTCTTGTTCTCTCACTAACAAAATCTTCTTTGAAAAAATTTGCTTTTCCACTCATGACTAGCAAAGAAGCTTCTGTTGGACTACCAATAACATTGTATTCTTTTCCATCAAGAGTTTTTTCTATTATTGAATCATTACAAAGAACACTTCCTTTTATTATTAGCGATAAATCTTTTTCTTTTTCTAAAACAATTTTTTTGTTGTTGTAAAAAAAATCTCCGTTTGTCTCGTACCCAGTTCCTGTAACACTAATCTCTTTTCCACTAACAAAAACTTTTTTTACAGTCATCTCTCCTTTAGTTATTGTTCCTGTTTTGTCAGAACAAATAACAGTTGTTTCTCCAAGTGTTTCAATAATAGACATCCTGTTAATAATCGCATTTTTTTTGGCCATCCTGTGTGCTCCGAGTGAAAGGGTTGTTGTTAGTACAACTGGAAAACCTTCTGGAAAAGAACTCACTGCAACAGCTATAACAATAATTAGTATTCCTGTTATTAAATCGAAATCGATTACTGGTGCCCTAAACAATATTATCAAACCAACTAGTATTGACACTATTAATCCTATTGTGGCCATATATTTTGCTATTACACCAACTTTTTTTTGTAATGGCATTTCTTTTTCTATGCTCGAAATAAGATTGGCTATTTTACCAAACTTGGTGTTCATTCCGGTGTGTATTACTCTTGCCTTGCATTTTCCTGCGAGTATTAGTGTTCCCATGAAAATCATGTTATCGTCTTTGTGTTCTTCGCCACCATTAATCTTTTTTTGTATTTCTCTTGATTCTCCAGTCAAAATTGATTCATTGACAAGCAGGTTTGTTTGTTCTATTAGTTTGCAATCAGCTGGAACTTTTTCTCCAGTTCTCAACAATAATATGTCGCCTGGAACTATTTCAATAGAATTAATTTCTTTTTCTTTTCCATCCCTTATTACTATTGAAACGTGCATCAACATTTTTTTCAAGGATTTTACTGCTTTGTCAGCACTATACTCTTGTATGAATCCTGTTCCAACAACAATTATTATTACGCCTAGTAATACGTAAGCAGTAATAATTTTTCCAACAAAAAAAGAGATTATTAGTGCTGCACTCAACAAATAAATAATGAAATTGTTTTTTATTTGTCTCAACAATATTGTTAGGGGAGTTATTTTTCCTTTTTCACTTAATTCGTTAGGACCATATTTTTCTAAAAGTTTTTTTGCTTCTGTTTCTCTTAGTCCTTGTTCCATTAAAACACCTAATAAGAAAAAGTTCTTTGTTTATTTATTTGTTTCTAAAAACTATTTTTTTTCCACATTTCATAAAAATTCTCGTTTTTTAACACTTCTTCTAGATTTCCCGCGGCAACAATTTTTCCTTTTTCAAAGAAAACAATTTTGTCAAATAGTTTTAGTAAGTGTAGTCTGTGTACCGTTGAAATTATTGTTTTTTCTTTGAATTCTTCTAAAATATTCTTGTATATTTCTAACTCGTTTTTTGGGTCTATTTTGCTGGTTGGCTCATCCAACAAAATAATTTCTTTTTCTTTACTTGCAAGCAATCCTCTTGTTAACGCTAGTTTTTGTTTTTCTCCGCCTGAAAGATTAGACCCTTTTTCCCCAATATTTTTTTCGTATTTTTCTGGGAATTTTTCTAGTGTTTTATCAAAGTTTGTTATTTTAACCAATTTCTCTATGTGTTCTTTCCTGTATTTAACGCCTAGTGTAATATTGTGTTTTATAGTATTCTTGAATAATTCTGCTTCTTGTGGTATCAAAGCTATTTTGTAACTTATTCCTTTGAAATAATCTTTTAGTTTGATTTCATCTAAATAAATTTCTCCTTTTGAATGATAAAGACTTTTGATTATCATTAGCATTGTTGATTTTCCAGAACCGTTTTCTCCAACAAAAGCGATTTTTTCCCCTTTTTTTATTTCTAAATTAATATTTTTTAGATTGTAAAAATCTTTTTTGTTTTGGTATGAAAAGAAAAGATTTGTCACAATTATTTTTTTCCAACCAATCATTTTAACCCTCTTTATTTTCTTCTTTTTTTCAAAAACATTTATTATTGGATCAATGTTTCTAACAGAAGTCATTTGTTGATTTATTGTTCCATTTCTCCTCAATAAATCGTAAGAAAAATTTTTTATCTAGTCGAGCGAGAAAACTGCACCTTTTAAGGTGAGGATGAAAGCGAGCTAATTATCTATTTCTAAGTAGTATCTTTTTTGCGCAGCGTGGCGCTGCCGCGCCACTTTGAAACTAC
>JAQVAR010000047.1 GCA_028690725.1 Candidatus Iainarchaeum sp. | reverse complement strand
TTGGTGCGCTATCATTTAATATTGTAAAATGATAATCTGGTTTTTCTTTTTTAAAATCACTTATTGCTAGTACTACTTTTTTATTATCTATTATAAAAGCATTCAAACCGTGGTTTAATTGTTTTACTTCTAATATATCTTTTAATTTTTTTGATTGATTTGAATTAATTAATCTAATTTTTATTTTTTTTTCTAATGCATTTTTTAATGAGTCTTGTATTATTACATTTTCATCAGTTATTTCTGTTAGCCCATGAATACTATTTTTTGCTTTTTCTATCTCTTGCCCCAAAATTCTTTCAAAATCTTGCCTATCTTTTACTTTCATTATTTTTTCTCCTTTTTCTTCGGAATCAGAATATAATAATATTTCATCTTTGAATTTGTCAGCTTCTTTTTCAAGATTATTTAATTGATCTTTTTTACCCATTATTAGTGTATTTATTGCTCTTTCTGGTTCTATTGCTCTATATAATTTTGGTCTTCCTTTTATTTCAATTAATAATTCTTTTTTTATTAGTTTTTCTAGTACGTCATAAACTCTTGTTTTTGGTACTTGTGCTGTTCTAGAAATAGTTGGTGCTTCAGCTTCTTTTAACCTAAATAAAGTGCTTAACGTTTTCGCTTCGTATTCCGTAAGACCTAATTTTTCAAGTAAATCATGTATATTAGAATTAACCACTCAAACACCCTCTCTGTTATAACTTAAGTTAGAACAAGTATTTAAATTTACTTGTTCCGGTTAATAAGCTTTAATTAATTATGTTAGTTAAAATTAATTTCTTCTTTTAAATGGTCTTCTTCTTTGGCTAAAAACTTTCTTTTTTGGATTATCCTTATCTGTTAATTGTTGTTCAAAATCTTCTATTTTTGTATTAAATGTTTTTGGATCTATTTCTTTTCTTTCAGTTAATATTTCTCTTGTTAATAAATAGAATATTAATGCTATTGATTTTCTTCCTTTATTGTTTGATGGTATTACAAAATCAACATTTTTTAACGGTGATTCACTTCCTGCTAATGAAAATACTGGTATGTGTGACTCTGATGCTTCTTTTAATGCTTGTGAATCACTTATTGGGTCACAGATCAATACTATTTTTGGTTCGTAAAAAGATCTTGCTTCTGGATTAGTTATTGTTCCTGGAACAAATCTTCCAATAAATGCTTTTGCACCAATCATTTTTGCAAATTTTTTTACCGGTGTTTGTCCGTATAATTTTCTACATACTATTATGACTTCTTTTGGATCATATTTTGATATTTCCTTTGCTGCCATTCTTATTCTTTTATCAATCGTTTCAATATTGAATACCATTAATCCATCTTTTCTTTTTTTGAAAATGTATTTTCTCATTTCTCCTCTTTTAAATTTTTTTCCTATGTGTATTCCGCTTTTCAAATATGTTTCTATATCTATTAATAATTCTTTTCCCTTGTATGTTTCTACATCATCTTCTTCTTTTTTTTTTTCTTTTAGTTTTTTTTCAATCATTTTTTTATCACTTTTTATTTTTGATATTTCATTATTTCTTCTGTTAGATCAATACTTGTCAAAAGCATTTTTCTACAACAATATCTTTTTATTTTTAGATCATCTAATATCTTTCCTACTTCTTCTCCTTTTTCAACTCTTTCCTTAAATTCTTGGTAGTAACCAGCAACTGGTTTTCCACAAGAAAAACATCTTATTGGTATTATCATTTAAATTACCTCTTACTTTTTTGTTTTTTCTTTCTCGCTTTTGTTCCTAATGGTTTTTTTGTTTCTACTTTTCTTACATCGTCTACTAGTAATGCTCTGTCATATAACATAAACAAATCTTTGTATTTTTTTCCTTTTGCTTTTACTATTGCTTTTGCTATTGCTGATCTTATTGCAAATGTTTGGCTCATTTTTCCAGATCCTTTTACTGTTACATTTATGTCAAATTCTTTGATTATTTCTTCTGCAATTTTTATTGGTTCTTTTATCATTTCTATTGAGTATCCTTCTGAGTATGCGTCTAAACTCATGTGATTAATTTTTATTTTTCCACTTCCTTTTTTTATTGTTGCTCTTGCTATTGCTGTCTTCTTTTTTGATTTTGTTTGCATTCCTGCTTTTTTCTTTGCTGGTTTTATTTTTTTTATTTCCATTTTACCACTTTCCGCCTAATAATTCTGCTATTTCTTTTAAATACATAAAATCATGTTTTTCATTACATTTTACATTTTCAATTATTTCCATTTTTTCTAAATTAATATTTTTTGGTATTGAATTATAAATTGTGATTTGTTTTATTATTTTTTCAGCAGTTTTTTTTCTTCTTGGTAACATTCCTTTTATTATTTTTCTTAGCATTTTGCTTGGTATTCTATCATATTTTGGTCCGTAATGTGGATTTGATTTTACACTTGCATTTACTCTTTGTTCAAATTTTGGCATTATTGAATTTCTAGTTCCAACAATAATTGCTTTTTCTGCGTTTATTATTGTTATTGTTTCTTTATTAATTGCTTTTTTAGCTATTTTGCTTGCTAGTCTTCCAGCTACTAATCCTTCTGCATTTATTATCATTATTTCACCAATATTAATTCTTTCGTATTAACTTTTTCATTAACAAAATCTTTTAAATAAATTAATTTTCCTTTTTTTGAAATTTTTTCAACTGCTTTTTGTGATGCACTTATTGCTATTATTGTTGCTTTTTCTTCTAGTTCTCCTTTTGATAAAACTCTTCCTGGTACAACAAAAATTTTTCCTTTAAATCTTTTTGCCATTTTATCTAATTTTTCTATATTAACAACAATATTTTGTCTTTTTGGTTTTTCAATTCTTTTTGCTATGTCTTTCCAAATATTTTTTTTGGTCTTACGACTAGTTTTTTCTAAAAGCATTATTAATTTTTTTGTTTCTAATTTTTTTGTCATTTTTTTCACCAAAATATAATTATTTTATGCAGGGGAGCGGATTCGAACCGCTGAAGACACTAAGTCACAGGATTACAACTGCCCAACCAGTTGACATCTGGAGGCTATCTTCGCTTTTGCTCGATATCCTATTTTTTGTCACATGGTTTTTGAACAACTTAAGTCCTGCCCCTTTGACCGCTCGGGAACCCCTGCTTTTTTGCCACAGCTAGTTGACATCTTTTCAACTGTGTCAGCCAGCAAGTTTTTTTTAAACCGGCAGCTTTTGTTGCTTTGCAACTCAAACTTTTTTTATTTCTTTTGTTAGTTCTTCTAACTTATTATTTAATACTTCTAACGCACTTTTTATTATTTCTTCTTTTGTTAATTGTCCTGTTGTTTCTATTGTTAATACAAATTCATTATCATTATAAATTACTTCAACACCATATTTTTCTAAAATGTTTGTTGGTTGATCATGAATTTTTATATTGTATGGGTCCGTTAAAAATAATTTTCCTGCTTTTAATTCAACAGTTCCTTTTGGTATTTCTTTCATTAATTCTGTAACATTTTTGTGTGTTTTATTATTGTCAATGCTTGGGACTTCGTTGTATGATATTATTGCTGGTTGGTGTTTTGCATGTTCTGCCCCCGTTTTCATTATTGCATTCATTTCTAATTTTATTCTTTTGTTTTCTCCTAATTTTGTTAAATAAATTTTTTGATCAAGTATTTCTATTTTTGGGTCAGTGCATTTAATATCTTTACTTGTTACTATTCCTGGGCCTTCTTTCTCTAAAACTAATTTTACACTTTCTCCTTCTTTATAATTTTTTAAATCTGTTTTTATTGGTAATAATCCGAGTCTGTTCGCTAGCATTTCATCAAATATTGGTGAATCATTTTCATAGAAAGTTACTTCATCTATTGCTAAACAAGGAATGTTTGAAAGTACTGTTCTTCTTATTGAATTCATAAATGCGACATTGGTTCCTTTTACCAAATATTTTGTTACATTTCCTTCTTCATAAATTTTTTTTATATCCATATATTATCCCTTCTTAGTTTTTCCTCTAAACTTTTTTTTCTTTCTGCATCCATCGTGTGGCATTGGAGTGACATTTTCTATTGCAATTATTCTTAACCCGTTTCTTGTAAGTGACCTTATTGCTGCTTCTGCTCCAGATCCTGCTGATGTACTCCTATTTCCACCATGCCCTCTTACTTTTACAAAAACTTCTGTTATTCCTTTTTCTCTAGCTGAATTTGCTATGTTTTCTGCTAATTTCATTGCAACATATGGGGATCCTTCTTTGTGTTGTGCTTTTGTTTCCATTCCACCACTTGTTTTTGTTATTGTTTCAGATCCAGTTAAATCGGTTAACAACATTATCGTATTATTGTGTGTTGCATAAATATGTATTATTCCTTTGTTTTCACTCATTTTTTCACCTTATAATTATTCTTTTATTTCATTAAATTTTTCTTTTAAATCTTTTTTTGCTTTTTCATCATTTATTCTTTCTTCTTCATTTTTTTTTGTGTCTTCTTTTATTTCATTAAATTCTTCTTTTATTTTATTTTTATCTTTTTCTTGAACTATTTTCAAATGTTTTTTCATTTCTATTTGCATTTCTTTTCCGTAATATTTAATGCTTTTTTCTTCTTCTGCATTTACTAAATAACTTGGTCTGTCAACTTTTTTTCCATCTATTGATATGTGTCCGTGTGTTATGAATTGTCTTGCTTGTTTTGTTGTGTTTGCTAATCCTTTTCTCCAAACTATTGTTTGTAATCTTCGTTCTAATAATGCTTCTGCTGTTAATGTTAATACATCATCAAGTGTTGGATTTTGATTTAATATTCCGATTTTTTTTAATGATTCTAATAATTCTTTTTCTCTTTTTAATCTTATTTCTAAATTTAATGCTAACAATTTTCTTGCTGTTGCTCTTTTTGCTCTTATTATTGATTCTGCTCTATAAAATTCTTTTTTATTTTTTAAACCATATTGTTCTTTTAATGTTTTTTCTTTTTCAATTCTTTCTTTTTGAAATGATTTTCTTGGTCTTGAATATTGTCTTTTTCTTTTTTTCGGATCGCCCATTTAACATCACTCTTTTTTTTCATTTGATTTTTTTCCTTGTAAATTATCTTTTTTCGAAACACCTATTACTTTTCCCTTTCCTTTTCCTCTGTGTGTGCTTCTAGTTTTTTGTCCTCTTACTGGTAAGCCCCATATATGTCTTAGCCCTCTGTAAGATTTTATTTCTACTAATCTTTGAAAATCATTTCTTAATTGAAAATCTAAATCATTCATCGTTAAATGTTTAGACTCGCCTGTTTCATATTCTTTTTGTCTATTTAATGTCCATTTTGGAATACTAGTTTTTTCTAAATTTTGAACTATTTTTTCTAATTCTTTTATTTGTTCTATTGTTAAATCTCCCAGCTTTGTATTTTGCGATAATTTTTGTTCTTTACAAAATTTGGTTGAAATTATTTTTCCCATTCTATGACTTATTCCTTTTATTCGCATTATGCTCTCATTAATATTTTTTGTTCCATCAAGGTCTTTTCCAATTATTCTTACTATCAGATTTTCTACCATATAATCACTTCTTTAATAATTTTAAAACTTCTTCATGTTTTGCTTCTTTTCCAACTTTTATTTTTTGTTTTAATGGAAATAAATGTAATACGTTGCATTCTCTTCTTTTTACTTTTGTTCCATCTATTAATACTCTTCCTTTTTTTATTTCAGAAAGAATTACTATTTTTCTTCCTGCTTCTCTTCCTTTTGTTTTTATACAAATTTGACCTATTTCCATTTTTACTCAGCTCTTTTTAACATTTGTTTGACAAATTTTTTGTATTTTTGATCCACGTCATCAATATCTTTTACTTTTGCTATTACTTTTCCTGTTTCAATAAATACTTGTTCTCTTGCTTTTGTACTCAATATTCCTCCAAAGGGAACACTTGGTTTTTTTTGTGTTTTACTTTCTTTACTTGGTTTTTTGTTTGATGTTCCTGATAATTTTTTTCCTGTTATTGCACAATTCTTTTTTTGATTACTCTCTCTAA
>JAQVAR010000004.1 GCA_028690725.1 Candidatus Iainarchaeum sp. | reverse complement strand
CAAGAAAAAATGGACTCATTCAAAATAATAATTGATTCAATGACAGAAAAAGAAAGATTAGAACCAGAATTATTAAATAGAAGCAGAATAGAAAGAATAGCAAAAGGATCAGGAAAAAGTGTTAATGACATTAGAGAACTAATAAAACAATTCAAAAAAATGAAAAAAATGTTCAAAAGATTCAAAGGAATGAATGAAAGTGGAATGAAAAAAATGGGCGAACAAGGAATAGGAAAAATGTTACAAGGAATGCAAGGAAAAAAAGCATTGAAAAAAAAATTTAGATTAAAATAATTTAAAGAAATGGAAAGGAATAAAATTTGTTTGAACAGAAATATTTCATGAAAAAAATTATTTTAATTGCTTTTTTTTTAACAATAATATCATTTTCTTTTGCACAAGAATATTATGCTGATATTACAATAGATGTTTTAGAAAATGGAGAAACAATAATAAATGGAACAAGTAATCACCCAATATTAAATTCAAAAACAACACAAGAATACACTTCAAAACAAGGAGAAAAATGGATTTTAGAAATAAATACACAAAATATTTTTTCTGAGTATATTTATGAAATAAACTTCCCACAAGAAGTTGAAATAGAACAAATAGAAACAGAAGGAAATTATAGAATAACAACAAAAGAAGGAAAAATAGCAATAATAAGTGTTGGAAAAAATTTGTTATTAAAAATAAAAATAGAATATATTTTTAATAAACAAAAAACAATAAATTACACAAATATAATTATAATAATATTGATAATATTAATAATAACAGGAACATATTTTTTAATAAAAATAAACAAAAATAAAAAAAATAAAACAACTTATGATTTGGATTATCTAACTGAAAGACAACTTAAAATAATTAATCTAATTAATGAAAACGCAGGAAAAATAACACAAGCAGAATTACAAAAAAAATTAAATTATCCAAAAGCATCTCTTTCAAGAAATTTAAACACCTTAATAAAAAAAGAAATTATTGAAAAAGAAAGAAAAGGAATGACAATGCTCATAAAAATAAAAAAAAATAATATTCTAAAAAATTAAAAAAATCTTCTAAAGAAACTATTTATATCAAATTTGATAACTTGTTCCGCATTATTCCGGTTAATATATAATAACTGTTCCAACACAATACTTTCAGAAAGAGTTTCTGAAAAAATATATTTTTTGAAAGAAACTAAAGGAGGAATAAAAAATGATAAAAAAAATATTTGGAATACTATTACTTTTTTTAGTAATAGGAATGATGCCAAGCGTTTTTGCTGAAACAACTCTTGATGCAAACACTGTTGAAGAAATAAAAGCATTCAATACACCTTATGGTGGAGAAGTTAGAATACTTCAATTAGAAAAAAGTATAACAAAAAATATTTTGATAGGAGCAAAAATAGTTGAAGTAGTAAAAGAAAATCATCCGGAATCTGATTTACAACAAGCACAAACAATACTTAATGAAATGGAAGCATTACTTGAAGAAGTAAAAAACTATTCATTAGAAGGAAAAGATAATAATACACTTGCTGCAGATTTTGTTGCAATGAAAAAACAAGCAATAATATTAACACAAGAATTCAAACAAAACATAGAAGAATTTGTTGATTCGAAAGATAGACAACAAATAAATGAAGAAATAAAAGAACTAGAATTAAATGAATTAAATAATATCAATCAAGCAGTAAGAAATTCAATAAGAAAACATAATGCAGAAAGAACACAATCAATGTTTGTAATAATGGGAATTGAAAATTCTGAGTTAATACAAAGGGTAAATGATGGAAACGCACAAAAACAAGAAATAAAAGAAGAAGTAAAAACAAAATACCAAACTTTTGGAAATGAAAAAAAAGCAGAAGTATTTGCACAAATACGAGAAAGAGCAATTAAAAGAATTGTTGCAGAAAAAGATTTGACAGAAACAACAAAAAATAAAGGAAATGAAAAATTTCTACAAATTCAATCAGAAAGAGCACAAAGATTAAATAATTGGGTTGAAAATAACACTAACACAAATAATGAATACACTGACAGAATACAAAGAATACAAAAAAGTTCAAACCAAAAAGGAAATGGGGGGAATTAGGTGATCAAAATAATAACAGGATTAATACTAATAATGATAACCCTATCTATTTTTGGATGCATAGAAAATCAAACATCACAAGAACAAGACAATGAAGAAGAATTATTAAGTGAAATAGATTCGTTTTGGATAGAAGAAGGAGAACTGGGAATGGAAAGTTCATTGACAACAGACAATGATATTATAGCTGCAGAAATGGGCACACAAGTAATAGAAGAAACAGAAGAAATAGAAATAGGAGAAATGATTTAAATAAAAGAGCAAAGGAAGGAATCTTCCTTTGCTAATTTCCCACAAAAGGATTTATATAAAAATAGAACATATTTTTCTTATGATTTCAACAATACAACAAATAATACTTTTTTTAGGAACACTAGTTGGTGGCATAACAGATACAAAAACAGGATATATTTATGATTGGATAACAATTCCAATGATAATATTGGGATTAATTTTAAACATTCTTCAAATACAATTATTTAATCTTGTTAGTGGAGGGATAATTTTTTTAACATTATTAATAGGATACAAATTAGGAAAAATTGGCGGGGGGGATGTAAAAATATTTACTAGTATTGCGCTGTTAAATCCATTTAATAAAATAGACTTTTTAATAACCCTCTTCTTTTTTGCAACAATAAGCTCAATGGTATTTTATTCAATATATTATTTAATAAAATATTATAAAAAAGGAATAATTTTTGAAAGAGAAAAAAAAGGAATATATAATGCAATTATTTTAGGAACAATATTATTTTTTTATCTTATAATCATGAACAATTTAAGAATGGCCCAATTACACACAATATTAATTCTTAGTATCCCTATTATAACTGGACTAATATATTTTGCATTACAAAAAGGAATAAAGGAAGAATTTTTTGAAAAAAAAATTTTAATAAAAAACTTAGAAGAAGATGAAATTGTTGGAGAAAAAAATAACAAAATAATAAAAAAATTATTAAATGGAAAAGTTCTTTTAGGAAAAAAAGAAATAGCATACTTAAAAAAACAAAAAATAAAAAGTATTTTTGTTTTGAGAAATTTACCAAAATTTGGGCCATTTATTTTTATAGGAACAATAATTGCAATAATTTGGCCAGAACTATTCTTAATATTTTTTGTTTAAACAAAAGAATTAAAATAAAAGAAAACAATAATACTTTATGAAAATTTTTGTAACAGGATCAGAAGGACTAGTTGGGAAAGAATTAATAAATGAACTAGAAAACAAAGGCCACGAAGTAATAAAATTTGATTTTAAAAAAGGACAAAATATTTTAGATAAAAAAAAATTAGGGGCATATTTGAAAAAAATTGATGTTGTAATACATTTAGCAGGAATAATTAATGAGAACAATAAAAAAATGTGGGAAATAAATGTTGAAGGAACAAAAAATATTTTAGAAGAAAGTATTAATAAAAAAATAAAAAAATTTATTTTCCTATCAAGTACAGGCGTTTATGGATTCACAAAAGGAATTGTTGATGAAAACTCTGAATTAAAACCAATTACAAAATATGAAAAAAGTAAATATGAAGGAGAACAAGTTGTTCTAAACAGACAAGAAGAAATACATGTTAATATTATTAGAAGCGCAATGATATTTGGAAAAAATGATTATTGGAAAAAAATGATTACTCTCTTAGAAAAAAATTTTCCATTACCTTGTAATGGTAAAAATATATTTCAAATAATTTGTGTTAAAGAATTAGTTAATGCAATAATACAAATAATAAAAACTGGTGAACCAAGCGAAATTTATTTAATATCTGGAAAAGAAAAATTAACATTAAAAGAATTTTGTAAAAAAATAAAAAAAGAGTTAGGAAAAAAAGAATTTGTTTGGAGTATTCCAGAAACAATTGCAATATTATTTGGGAATATTTTTAAAATAAAAATTTTAAATAAAAATAATATATTGCATTTAAAAAAACAAAGAAATTATTGTTTGGAAAAAATATATAAAATTGGTTTCAAACACAAATATAAATTAGATAATCAAATAAAAAAAATTGTTAAAGAAATAAAAAATGATTAAAAAAAATAATTTGAAAAAATTACTTTTTTGCTTTAGCTCCTTTTTTAACAGCATCACACATTTTTTTTAATTTGTTAGAAGCTTCTTTTTCTGAACCAGCTTTTTCAATAGCAGTACCAACATGAACAATATCTGCCCCTGAAGAAATACAATCGAAAGCATATTCTGGTTTGTTTACACCACCCGCAATCAAAAGAGGGATTGAAATAACTTGTTTAGTAGTAGAAATCATTTCTTTTGTTACAGGAGAAGGCGCTCCCCCCCCAGATTCAAGAATTGCTAATTTAGAACCCATAAACTCACCAGCAAGAGCATTTGCTGCTGCAAGATAAGGAAGATTCCTTGGAATTAATTGTGCACGCCCCATAAAGCCAACTGCTCGACCAGGTTCAACAATAATATAAGAAGTTGGTATAACTTCTAAACCCATTTTTTTTATTGGAAAAGATGATGCTACTTGAGCACCAGAAATATAATAAGGGTCATTACTATTCAACATTGACATAAAATAAATTGCATCAGCAACATTAGAAAGAGTTGCAATATTACCAGGAAAAAGAATTGTTGGAATAGAACATTTATCTTTTATTTCTGTTAAGGTATTGTCTAATAATTTTCCTTGAGCGCCAAGAGAACCCCCAATAGCAATTGCTTTTGCCCCAGCATCCTCAGCAATTTTTGACATAATTGCTGCTTGTTTAGGAGATTGATTAGGCGGATCAACAACCAAAAATAGTGCTCCTGCTTCTTCTTTCAATTGAGCTAATAATTTAGAATAAACTTTTCCATTATTCATAATAACCAATAGAAAAAACAAATATAAAAATGCATTGTTTTGAAAAAAATTGGTTTAATTAAAAAGAGTTTTGTTATCTTGAATAAATATGGAAGATGAAAATAGCCTGGTTTCTGAAATAAGCAAAAAAACAGGGAAAACCGTTGAAGAAATAAATAAATTAATAGAAAAAAAAGAAAAAAAATTTTCTGGATTATTATCAAAACAAGGCGCTATTTTTATGATCCAAAAAGAACTTGGATTAAAACAAAATATTAATGCAGAAATAAAAATAAATGAAATAAAGGATGGAATGAAAGATTTTGAAATTATTGGAATAATAAAAAATATTTATCCATTAAAAGAATTTGAAAAAAATGGTAAAAAAGGAAAATTATTGTCTTTTTTAATTGAAGATGAAACTGGTTTGGTAAGATTAACCTTGTGGAATGATCAAATAGAAAAATATGATTTAACACAAGGAAGCAAAATAAAAATAATTAATGGTTTTGCAACAAGTTATAATGAAAAAAAACAATTAAGCTTGGGTTTTAATGGAAATATAGAAATAATAAACAAAAAAGAAGAAGAATTTGAAAAAATAAGTGAATTAAAAACAGGACTAAATAATGTAAATGTTGTTGGGAGATTATTAAGAAAATTCCCACACAAAGAATTTGAAAATGAAGAAAAAAAAGGCAAGGTCTGTAATTTTCAATTTGGTGACGAAACAGCTTTATTAAAAGCAACAGCATGGAACGAAAAAGTAGAAGAAATACAAAAGTTCGCAGAAGGACAAGCAATAGAAATAATAAATGGTTATACAAAAGAAGGAATGTATGGAATAGAATTACACGCAGGTTATAATTCAATAATAAGAGAATCAAAAAAAGAATTACCAAAAATAATAGAAATATTAAAAGAAAATATTAAAGAAAAAAAAATTAATGAACTTGTTGAAAATGAAAATTTTATTATTAATGGATCAATAAAAGAAATTCAATTAGGAAAAATTTATTTTAATGCTTGTGAAAAATGTGGAAAAAAAATTGAAGGAAATATTTGTGAAAATTGTGGTGAAATAAAAGGAGAAAAAAAAGCTGTGTTAAATGTTTTAATAAGTGATGAGAGCGCAGAAATTAGAGCAACATTTTTTGGGAACATCGCATTGAATCTTATAGGTTGGACAAAAGAAGATTTAGATAAAGAAACAAATGAAAAAAGTAATGAAAAAATAATTGAAGAATTAAATGAAAAATTAAATAAAAAAGAAATAAAATTATTTGGTTACGCAAAAGAAAATTCTTTTTCTAATCAAACAGAATTTAATGTCAAAGAAATAGTTTAAACAAAAGTTCTAAAAATTTTTATTTTAGATTTATTATTCTAATTATTAATAATTTATTGTCTTAATTCTATTTTTGTTGTTATTTTACAATTATTAATTATTTTCATTATTTTATTTCTTTTCACAGGTTTCATTTTTCTCACATTTGATTCATAAGCATGCGCAGGATCCATTTCTTGTAAAAACCATTTCTCATTTGGAATTAACAAAGCCATTTCATTAAAATCATTAATTGTTAATTTAGGATAAAGAGTAGTTCTAAACTCGTGTGGAATTTTTGAATTAATTATTAAATCTAAAGAATTTTTAATATTTTTTTGAAGAACATTACTACGCGTAATTTGTTGATATTTTTTTAATGGTGCTTTTAAATCCATTGCAATGTAATCTATTAATTTTTTTTCAATTAATTGTTCTAAAATTTTTGGATTACTCCCATTAGTATCAAATTTTACTTCAAAACCAAGCCCGCGAATTTTTTTAACAAAATCAATTAATCCAGGAGAACAAGTTGGTTCACCACCAGTTATTACTACTCCTTCAAGAATTTTTTTTCTTTTAACAAGAAAATTAAAAAACTCTTCTTCAGGAATTAATTTTCTATCTGATTTCTTAAAAAATTTGTAAGAAGTTAATTCTTTATTGTAACAATAAGGGCATTTAAAATTACAATTAACAAGAAAAACAATACAAGCAACTTTGTTAGGAAAATCTGTGAGAGTTGTTTTTTCTAAACCCCCAATAAACATTTTTTCACCTAACAAACCTTTGATTGCAATTGTTTTTCATTAGAAGAAAACATTTTTCTATCATGAAATTCTGCTTGTTTTCCATCATTCCATTGTTCAACAGGTCTAATATAACCCACCACTCTAGAATAAACCTCACATTTTGTTTTAACCATTAAAACACCTCCAAATGTTCTGATTTTACCATTTTGATACCTCAAAAACAATTAAAAAAATTTAAACAAATTTTGTTTAAAAAAAATTAATTCTCCTCCTTTTCACAAATTGGACAATATTCATGCTCACCAGAAATATAACCATGGATAGGACAAATACTAAAAGTAGGAGTTAAAGAAATATAAGGTAATTTATAGTTTGAAGTTATTTTTCTAATAAGATTTTTAGCAGCATCACCAGAAGGAAGTTTTTCACCAACAAAAACATGAAAAACAGTTCCACCAGTATATAATGATTGTAAATCATCTTGTTTGTTTAAAGCATCAAACAAATCATTAGTATAATTTACTGGTAATTGAGTTGAATTTGTATAATATGGTGAAGCACCAGATTTGAGATTTTTTTCATTTGCAACAACAATATCAGGATATTTTTTCTTATCAGTTTTTGCTAGACGATAAGAAGTTCCTTCCCCAGGAGTTGCTTCCAAATTAAATAAATCACCAGTTTCTTCTTGATATTTAACTAATTTTTCGCGCATAAAAAGCATTATTTTTTTAGCAAATTCAATCCCCTCTTCTTGGAATATTGTTTTATTCAAAAAATTAATTAATGCTTCATTCATACCAATCAAACCAATAGTAGAAAAATGATTCTTCCAATATTGACCAGTATCTTTTTTCATATTTCTCAAATAAAAAGCAGAATAAGGATACAAACCATTAGTTGTTAAATTTTCAAGAGTTTTCCTTTTTATTACAAGAGAATCTCTTGCCAAATCCATTATATTAGAAAGTCTTTCAAAAAAATCTTTCTCATCTTTTGCCAAATAACTTATTCTTGGAAGATTTATTGTTACAACACCAACAGAACCAGTCATAGGATCACTACCAAACAAACCCCCCCCTCTTTTTTCTAATTCTTTGTTGTTAAGACGAAGTCTACAACACATACTTCTTGAATCTTCAACCTTCATATCACTATTAACAAAATTAGAAAAATAAGGTATACCATATTTAGCAGTCATCTCCCAAATATTATCAAGATTTTTATTATCCCAATCAAAATCGCTAGTAATATTGTATGTTGGAATCGGAAAAGTAAAAATTCTTCCATCAGCATCACCATCAATCATTACCTCAGCAAGAACATCATTAAATAAATAAACTTCTTCTTGGAACCCACCATAAGTTGCTTCCATTGGTTTACCACCAACAATAACTGGTAAATTCTTCATTTTTTCAGGAATTTTTAAATCAAGAGTAATATTTTCAAAAGGTGTGTTTCCTGTAATAAAAACTTTTCCATTTCTTCTAGCAATAACTGTTTCATTATCTGTATTAGGACACCATATAACTCCATTATAATTTATTTCATTAATATTTGTTATTTTGGTTTCATTGTGTTTTATTATTCTTAAAACAAAAATATCTTTTGAACCAATTGTTGGTTTTCTAATTAAAACTGAAGAACCATAACTTGCCAAAACACAAATTTGTTGTAACCCATCAAGAATTTTTTTGTCAGTCAAAGCAATCTTACAATTTTCAAAACCATCCGCTTTTATGAAAGTATCCAAAAAAATTCTGGCTTGAGAAGTATTCATTTTCATTAATTTTGACGGAATATGTTTTATATCAAAACAATCATCAAAATAAGAATGAATTTTTCTAGAAGAATCAGCATTAAGTCGAATCATTTTTGTAGAAGAACCTAATGCAGGAATAGAATCTCTTTCAGAAAAATTTAATTTAAATTTTTTTAATAAACTAATAATTTCTTTGTACTTTGAATAATTTTTTATTTTTGATTGATAAATTGTTATTCGACCACATTGTCTGTGCTTTTGCCCTGGGTGCTCAGAAGTCCCCTCTGCAATAATCCAAGCAAGTAATTTTAATTCATTATCAGAAATATGTATTCCAGAATTTATATTATTTCCCGCAATAGGAATAATTATTGGTGTTTTTAGATCAAGAAGAGATTCAATTTCTTCTAAAATAAAATTGTTAGAACCAAATTTTTTTCTAACAACCCTATGTTTAGGAGAAATTAGTTGATCCTGAATTCTGTTTTTTAAATTAAACATTTTTCCGCTATAATTACGTACAAAAACTTTTCGAACAATTTTTTCTTCAATACAATTTTTTTCAATATTAAAAGTGAATATTTTGTCACCCTTATTAACCATATCATAAGAAGCCCAACCCATTGGAGTTAAAATTTCTGTATCTTCAGACATACATTGAAACCCTACTCTAGTAGGAACATTACAATTAAATAAAAATTCTTGTAAAGCTTGCTTAACTTCTTTTCTTGATAAATTATCATATCTAATAAATGGCGCTAATAAAGTATCAAAATTAGAAAATGCTTGCGCACCAGCTGCTTCTCCTTGTAAAGTGTAAAAAAAGTTAACTATTTGACCAAGCGCAGAACGAAAATGTTTTGCAGGAGCACAATTAATTTTTCCTCTTACTCCTTTAAAACCCTCCATTAACAATTGTTTCAAATCCCAACCAACACAATAAACACTTAATTCACTCAAATCATGAATGTGAAAAAAACCTTCTTTGTGAGCATTAGCAACCGCACTAGGATAAATTTTTATCAACCAATAATTAGAAATTAAATTAGAAGAAATGTGGTTTCTTAAACCTTGTAAAGAATAAGACATATTAGAATTTTCTCTAACCCTCCAATCTTCTTGAGTAACATAAGAATCGATAACTCCAAAATCAGAAAACATTTCTTCTTTAGCACGCATTAACTCATGTTGGTGCCTATATAAAATATATGATTTAGCAACTTTATCATGCCCAGCTTTAATAAGAATTTCTTCAACAATATCTTGGATTTGTTCAACAGTAGGAACATCATCCTGTTTAAAACGATTATTTATTCGCTCAATAACTACTTCAGAAACCTGCTTAGCTTTTTCTTCATCTCTACCACCAACACTTTTAACAGCCTTCCAAATAGCAGTATGAATTTTTTCACTACTAAATGAAACTTTAGAACCATCTCTTTTTACAACAAACTTAGGCATAAGACATCATTTTTTTTAATCGTGAACAAAGAAAGTTTTGAGAGTTTATAAAGCTTATCTAAACAATCTACATAAAACAAAATTCAAACCAAATATCAATAAAAAATAGATAAAAACTAAAAAAATGATTAATAGTTAGAAAGTTAATTCGAAAAACAAATATTTAAAAGAAAAAAAGTTTGTAAATTTTTTAAAATATTTTTTAAAATGATAACTAATTAAAAAATAAAAAAATAATTGTTATTTGTAAAAAATATAATTAGAACAAAATTCTTTTACCTTTTCTTTTATTAATTTTAGTTTTTCTGAATTGTCTTTGTTTAACAAAGCTTGGTGAATAAATTCTGCTACTTGAACCATCTCCGATTCTTTCATACCACGAGTAGTTAGAGTAGGAGTACCAATTCTTATTCCAGAAGGATCCCAAGGAGAACCAGTTTCAAAAGGAATAGTATTTTTATTACAATATATCCCAGCTAGTTCAAGAGCTTTTTCAGCTTCTATTCCAGAAATACCTGAATTTCTCACGTCAACAAGTATTAAATGAGTATCAGTACCATTAGAAACTATCCTATAACCAAAAGATTGTAATGAATCAGCAAGTTTTTTTGCATTAGAAACTATTTGTTCACAATAATTTTTGAATTCTGGTTGTAATGCTTCTTTAAAAGCAACTGCTTTTGCAGTAATAACATGTTCGTGTGGGCCACCTTGTAAACCAGGAAAAACAGCTTTATCAATTTTTTCAGCAAAATCATTCTTACACATTATTACTGCTGAACGAGGACCACGCAAAGTCTTATGAGTAGTGGTAGTAACAACATCAAAAAAAGGAACTGGATTTTCATGAACACCAGTAGCACACAAACCACCAATATGAGAAATATCTGCCATACAAAAAGCACCAACCTCATCACAAATTTTTCTAAACTTTTTAAAATTAATTTTTCTTGGGTAAGCAGTATAACCAGAAAGAATTAATTTAGGCCTTTCTTTCCTAGCTTGTTCTAAAATAGAATCATAATTAAGCATTTCTGTTTCTTTATCAACACCATATTGCAAAAAATTATAAGTTTTACCAGAAAAATTTACTTTGTGACCATGAGTTAAATGACCCCCCTCAGTTAGTTTTAAGCCAAGTGCTTTGTCACCAGGAGAAAGCAAAGCAAAATAAACAGCCATATTTGCTGGAGAACCCGAATTTGGTTGGACATTAGCATGCTCAGCATTAAACAATAATTTCAAACGATTAATAGCCAATTGCTCTATTTTATCAATAAATTCATTACCACCATAATATCTTTTACCAGGATAACCTTCAGCATATTTATTAACGGGATAAGAACCAAGTGCTTCTAAAACTGATTTTGAAACAAGGTTTTCAGAAGGAATTAATTCCAAACCAGACATTTGTCTTTCTTTTTCTTTTAAAATTAAATCATGAATTTCAAAATCATTTTTCTTAATATTTTCAAACAAAAATAATCACTAAATAAAAATAAAAACAATCTTTTTTTAATACAAATGTAAAAAAACACAAAAAATAGGACAATCTTTAGAAGAACTTAAAAACAAATAAGTTTTATTATTTGTGTGAAAAAAATGGATTTGTATACTGGTGTTGGGCTGAGTGATCCTTGGAAAGAATTAAGAAAAAAATTATTTAGAAATACTGAACCAAAAGTAAAAATAATTGCAATAACACAACCATTAGAAGAACTAAAACAACAAGGAGTAGAATCAGGAACAATCCCCGCATACACTGCAAGACATTGTTGGGAATCTTCAAATAAATATACTGATGATCCAATGGAAAATAATAAATTAGATAAACAATTAATACAAAATTTGATAAAAATGGGGCACGATACACCATTACAAGCATTAAATTACGTTTTTGATGTTGAAGGAATAACAAAAAGTTTGCAAGCACAATGGACCAGACACAAGATTGGTGTGGGGTGGAGTTTTAGAAGCACAAGATATGTTTCAGGATCATCAAATTCTTTTATTTATAATACATATGATTATATAAAAGAAGAAGAAAAAGTAAAAGAATTATTATCAATGGATGAAGAAATAAACAAAAAAGCAATAGAAATATTTGATAAAAAAATAGAATTAGGTTCAACAAAACAAGATGCTAGAAAAGTAATGCCAGTACAATTTGCAACACACTGTTCTTTTTTTGCAAATGCAAGAGCAATAAGACATTTATTCAAATTAAGATTAGATAAACACGCAGAATGGGAAATAAGAAGAATGAGTGCAATGATGTTAGAAGAAATAATGAAAATAACACCAGAAATATACCAAGACATTTATGACAAATACACAAAATAAAAAAAATTATTCTTTTGTAGAATCAATAACTTCAATCATTTTTTGAATTAATTTTTCTTTTTGAAAAACCATTTTTCTAAATTTTACTTTTGCTTGATTAAATATTAATTCAGAATTAGAAACTTTTTCCCTATACATTTTCAAATAAACAACCTCTTTTATTCCACTAGAAGTAATCAATTTTGCACATTCATTACAAGGAAAATGTAAACAATACAATGTTGAACCCGTCAAATCTTTTTCATGATTTTGAATAATCGCATTAGCTTCAGCATGAGTAGCAAGACAATGCCCCGATCCTTTATCACTCCAATCAATACCCGCAACATCCTTATTACAATATTTTTGTTCAAAACAACTTTTTACTCCTGGAGGATTACCATTATAACCAGAAGCAATAATACGTTTATTTTTAACAATTACAGCACCAGAATTAAATTTAATACAACTAGAACGAGTAGCAGCAATTATTGCAGAAAGCATAAAATACTCATCCCAAGAAGGACGAAAAAAATTATCATTCATAACAAAATAATTATAACAAAAATATTTAATACTAACTAAAGTATCCTCGGCATAGAACCCAAAAGAGATTTATAAACAACTCTACAACAATATGATAGTTGAATGCAAGTAAATACATCCCGCCAATTGTATTTTCAAAGTGTTCAAAAAAAGAGGTGATAAAAATGGCGAAAAAAATTAGAGATTTTTTTACTTTAAGACACGGAGAGGTGTTTTAAATGGCAAAAAAAATAGAAACAATAAACGATTTACCAGGGGTAGGAGAAACTGCTGCAAAAAAACTAATTGATGCAGGATTCAAAACATTAGAAGCAATGGCTGTTGCTTCACCAATGGAATTAAAAGAAATAGCTGGGTTAGGAGATGGAACAGCAGACAAAGCAATAAAAGCAGCAAGAGATGCTTTAGAAATGGGTTTTGAAAGTGCTGATATTTTAGCAGAAAAAAGAAAACTTGTAGGAAGAGTAACAACAGGATCAAAAGAATTAGACACATTAATAGGAGGGGGAATAGAAACACAAAGTATAACAGAAGTTTATGGAAAAATGGCTTCAGGAAAAAGTCAATGGTGTTTTCAAACAGCAGTAACAGTACAATTACCAAAAGAACAAGGCGGGTTAGAAGGAGGATGTTTATATATTGATTCAGAAAATTCTTTTAGACCAGAAAGAGTAATACAAGTATCAAAAAAATTAGGATTAGATGTAGAAACAGTATTAAAAAATATTCACGTTGCAAGAGCTTACAACGCTGACCACCAAATGGTTTTGGCAGAAAAAGCTTCTGACCTAATAAAAGAAAAAAATATTAAATTAGTAATAGTTGATTCGCTAATGGCACAATTCAGAGCAGAATATGTTGGGAGAGGAACATTAGCAGAAAGACAACAAAAATTAAATAAACATTTAAGAACATTACAAAAACTAGCAGAAATGTATAATATTGCATTATTAGTAACAAACCAAGTAATGGAACGCCCAGACATATTATTTGGGGACCCAACAGCACCAGTGGGAGGAAATATTGTTGGGCACGCAACAAAAACAAGACTCTACTTAAGAAAAAGTAAAGATGAAAAAAGAGTAGCAAAATTAGTTGATTCACCATCATTACCTGATGGAGAAGCATTATACAGAATAACAGAAAACGGAATAGAAGATGTTTAAAATAAAAAAAAATAAAATATTTGAATTGGCACTACAAAACTATTTGTTGGGCCAATCTTTTTTTATTTCAACAAAAACATTTTCTAATTCTTTTGAATTAGAAACATAAAATATTTTTGCACCAAATTTTTCAACATATTTTTCTAATTCAAAAGGAAGTTTTTCTTTTAAAAAAGGAGAAAAAACTATTGTGTGCAATGGAACATTTTTACCAGCACAAATTTTTTTATGAATACTACTAGATTTATCATTTATTTCTTTTTTAAAACCACCAATCAAATTATACAAATAATAACCATAAGCAAGTTCCCCTAAAGAACCAGTTGACAAACCAAGCACAAGAATCACATCACCAAATAAACAATGAGTCATATCTTGTTTATACCAATCACCAGTATCAATAATTTCATCAAAAACTTTTTTACTATTTATTTCAGCATTAATAAATTCTTGTAAATGAGAAATGCCAAAAGAATCATCAGACAATGGTGCTAAACCAATTACTTTATTCCCACCAACACTCTTAAATTTTTTTACAAAATCAAATAAAATACCATAATCTGTCAAACAAACAGGAACAGAATCAGTATTTTTAAAAGCAAAAGAAATTTCATTCAAATAATTATCTAATTCAATATCATTAATATTAAGCATTTCATTAAAATGAAATTTTTTGTCACCAACACCCACCAAACAAACTTTCATTTTTTACCACCATAATTTAAAACAAAATTTTTTTTAAAATTATTAAAGTTATTTTCATTAATAGAAATACGAATATTTTTGAATAATCCAGAAATAAAAAAAAGATTGTGATAAGTTAAAAAAATGTGAGCATTTTGTTCATAAGTTTTAAACAAATGATGAAGATAAGAACGAGAATAATTTTTACAAACAAAACAATTACAATTATTATCTAAAGGATTAAAATCAGATTTAAATTTTGTTTTACCAATATCAATAGAACCATTACTAGTAAAAATTTTTCCGTGACGAGCCATCCGCATAGGATAATTAGAATCAAAACAATCAGCACCATTAGAAACAGCATTAATTAATTCTAATGGAGAACCAATACCCATAATATAAGTAAAATTATTTTCAGGAAGAACCTTCTTAACACTACGAATAATGGAGTACATATCTTTTTGAGCTTCACCAATACCAAAACCACCTAATGCAACAGCATCAAAACCAATTTTGTGTAATGCAAGAGCACATTTTTGTCTTATGTCTTTATGAATACCCCCTTGAGCAATAGAAAATAATAATTGATTCTTATTAATTTTATTTTCATTAGAATAATGCGCTTCTTTACAACGCTTAGCCCACTCAATAGTCCTAATAGCAGAATCTAAATAATCTGTTCTAGATTTACCAAATAATGGTTGGTGATCCAAACACATAGCTACATCCGAGCCAAGAGAATTTTGAATCAAAACAGCTTTTTCAGGGCTAACTAATTCAATACTCTTATCAAAAGGATTTTTGAAAGTAACCCCTTTATTAGAAATATTATGAATAAACTGATCCAAAATTAATTGAAAACCACCAGAATCAGTAAACAATGATTTATCCCAAGACATAAATTTGTGAAGACCCCCAGCATTATCAATTACAGAAAGTCCAGGCTTCAAATAAGAAATAAAAGCATTAGAAATAATACAATCAAAACCAAGTTCTTGTAATTGAAAATTATTAATATTTTTTACAGCCCCTTTAGTAGCAACAGGCATAAAAAAAGGAGTCATTACTTTACCATGTGCAGTATTCAACAAACCAGTTCTAGCAAAAGAATCATTAGAAATAATTTCAAAACAAGACATAAAATAGTTATAAAATAAAAAGTATTTAAACACTTATTAAAAAAATAAAGAAAAAAAAACACACTTTTAAAAGGCTTTGAAACACAATATTATTGGACTAGACTGGGCCGGTAGCGGTGGCTTGTTACCAGAAATCCGCTTTATGCTGGAGTTGAAGCCGAAAAAGAGGTTGGATGTTAATATATTTGCCACAAAGCAAACGTCGAAACCCTGTCCTTACAGGCCCAAAAGTAAAGTGAACCCCGCCAGGCTGGGAACAGAGCAACGGTAGTTTTATTTTAGAGCGCTGAAGGGTAACAGAGTGGAGTTTGTTTTGTGAAACAAATATATTAAATAAAAATCCATTTTTCGGCAAGTCCACTAAAAAAAACTCTTTTTCCAAACAAAAAGTTTTTATAGAATTAAAACATTGATTTTTGCAAATAACATAAAAGTAATGGAGGAATAAAATGGTTTTTGAAAAGAAGATGTCTGTAAAAGACCTAATTGAACAAATGAGAAAAGAATTAAAAGCAGAAAAAGAAAATGTTAAAACCACTAAAAAATCAGTAAAAAAGCCAAAAATAAAAAAAACAACAAAAAAAACAATAAAAAAGAAAAAAACAACAAAAAAAACAACAAAAAAGAAAAAAACAACAAAAAACAACAAAAAAAAATGAAAAAAATATTATTTAGAAGTGCTTTTTAGCACTTCTTTTTCGAGCTTTTTTAACACATTTTGCACTGTTTCCAATAATTGCCAACCAATTTCAGAGGCAACAAACGACTTGCCAGAATAAATTAAATGTGCTTTAATATCATGTTGTTTTCTCAAACCACCTTTAGCATATTCTTTTGAAGTTAAAACTAATTTATCCTCAGGCATAATAGAAATTTTATTTAAAAATCTCTGAAAAGTTTTTTCCAAAATAGAACTATCAATCTCATCTAAATCTGGAAATTTAATTAACTCAATATTATCAAAACCTTTCAAAAAAAACCCTCCTCATATGGCAATCTATGTAAAGAAGTTATTAAAATAACTTCTTCCAAAAAGAATATTTATGCTAGAAGAACAATTATTAGTTGAAAATTTAAATGAAAAAGATGAAAATGAAATAAAAAATTTAATTAATGGAGTTAGAATAAACAATAATAAAAAAAAAGTTGACCACATTATTAGAGTAACTAATTTTTTTATTAAAAAAAAAATGCAAAATGAAACAATATTTGCGTGGATAATACAAAATTTACCAATTGAAAAACAAGAAATTTTACAAAACTATTCTTTTAAAAATAACATAAAATTAATAATAACTGAATGTAAAAGAATACAAGAAGTTATTGATAATAACTATAATAAAATGCCCCCAGAAACATTAATTTCATTAATATTATCTTTAGCAACAGATATGCAAACAATAATAATAAAAATGGTTGAAATAAATGATTTATTAAAAAACCCAATGGAAAAAAATTGCGAAAAACTTGTTTTTATAGCAAAAAATGTTTATTCCCCATTAACAACAAAATTAGGAATTTCTGATTTAAATTGCCAGATAAATGATAATTGTTTTAAATTAGAAAAACCCACAGAATATGAAAAAATAAAAAAGTTAGTAAACAAAACGAGAGAAGAAAGAGAACAAATAATAAAAAAAATAATAGAAGAAATTGAAATATTGTTGAAAGACAAAATAAATGCACAAATTTTTGGAAGACCAAAAAATTTTTTATCAATATATGAAAAAATGAAAAAAGTTTCATTTAAAAAAATGTATGATATTTATGGGATAAGAATAATTTGTAATAAAGAAAAAGAATGTTATGAAATTTTAGGAAATATTCATGAAAAATATAATTTTATACGAGAAGCATTTGATGATTATATTGCAAAAGAAGGAAAAGGAATAGGAAAAAAAGGATATCAAAGCATACACACGGCAATAAAAAGAAATGAAGATGTTATTGAAATACAAATAAGAACGTGGCAACAACATTTAAGAACAGAATCAAGCATATACTGGGAATACAAAAGATTAAGAAAAAATAAAGAATTTGATAACAAACTTAGTTGGGAAAGACAATTAATAGAATGGCAAAAAAGTATTGGAGAAGAAAATAAAAATAAAAGAATTGTTGGAGAAAAAATATTTGCATTTACCCCAAAAAATAAAATAATTTCTTTACCAGAAAATTCAACAGCAATAGATTTTGCCTTTGCAGTACACACAGATATTGGAAAAAAAGCAAAACAAGCAAAAATTAATGGGGTTTTAGTTTCAATAGAAACAAAATTAAAAAATTTGGATAAAATAGAAATAATAACTGACAAAAAAAACACCATAAAACAAACATGGTTAAATTCAGTTGAAAGTGAAAAAGCAAAATCAAAAATAAAAAATTATTTTAAAATAAAAACAATAAAAAAAGAAAATAAAATACAAATAACACAAGAAAAAAAAATAAAAATGGCTGAATGTTGCAACCCATTACCAGGAGAAGATGTTATTGGTGTAAAAACAACAAAAAGAAAAATAATAATACACAAAAAAAATTGTGAAAACATAAAAAAGATACCAAAAAACAAATTAATAGAAATATTTTTTGAAAAAGCAAAAGGAACTACAAAAATAAAAGTAAATGCAATTGATAGAATAGGTCTTTTAGGAGAAATATTAGGAGAATTTAAAAAAAATAAAATAAAATTATTAGCAAGCAATTTTAAAATAAAAAATACTGGCTATGTTGAAGCAATATTTGAAATTGAAGTAAAAAACATACAAAACTTAGAGAAAATAATTAAAAAACTAAAAGAAATTAATTCGATACAAAGTATTGAAAGAAAATAAAAAATAATTAATTTTAAAAAAACACGCAAAGAATTTAATAATGAATGGTACAAAATTTTAAAAGGGAAAAAATGAATAACAAAATTTTAATAATAATATTTTTGATTTTATTTAGTTTTGGGGTGTTAGCAGCCCCCCCTGAAATAACACAAGTAACATACACCCCAAGTCCAGCAATACCTGGCAGTACAATAACATTGTTTATACAATTAGAGAATAATGAAGAAATAAGTCAAAATAATGTAACAGTAGAAATAGAAAATAAATATCCTTTTGAAGTAAAAGAAAAACAAAAAAAGGAAATTGGAGGCATAATAAAGTTTGGAAAAGCGCTAACATATTTTGAAATTTATGTTGATCCAAGCGCAGAAAATATGACTTATACAATACCAATAACAATTACATCAAAAGAACAGCCAATTGGAAAAACAATTAATAAAGAAATAATTGTAAGTGGCCAAGAACCATTAATAAAAGTAATTGAAATATCAAGCCAAAAATTAGTTCCTGGTCAAGAAAAAAAAATAGAGTTTAGTGTAAAAAATCTTGGAACAAGCACAGCATATGATATTATAATAGAATTAAAAGAAGATAGAACAATAGTAGCAAGTGGGGTAATAATAGAAAGAGAAATAACCCCCTTAGGTTCAGCAATAGCATATATTGAAAAATTAGAACCAAAACAAGAAGAAACAAAAATAATAACTGTTAGCGTTAATAGAGAAGCAATTCTAAAAAATTATACTTTGCCAGTAACCATATCTTATATGAATAATGTTGGTGAAAGAAGCGAAGAAACAACAAATATTGGATTTAAAGTATCAGGAGAAGTTGATTTAGATTTAATATTAAGAGAAAAAATAGAATTAATAGCCGGGCAAACCCACGAAATTTCATTTGAATTATTTAATAAAGGAGCGGGAAAATCAGAATTTACTATAATAAATTTAGAAACAGAAATTGGAATAGTAGAAAAAACAAAACAATTTATTGGATCATTAGCCCCAAATGATGTTGATTCATTTAAAACAAACATAATTGTCAATCAAGAAATTAAAACACAAAACACAATAATAAAAGCAACAATAGAATACCAAGATACTGATGCAACAACAAAAACAAAAATAATAGAAATCCCAATACAAACATATTCAATGCAAGATTGGAATGAAAAACAAGGAACAAACCCATTTGGAATAATAATTATTATAATAATATTAATTATAATTATTGCATGGAAAATAAGCAAAAAAATAAAGAAAAAGAATTAAAAACAAAAGAGGAGTATTAATATAAATGAATAGAGTAAAAACAGGCATAAAAGGATTCGATAAATTAATTGAAGGCGGTTTTCCAGAAGGAAGAAGTTTTTTAATAAGTGGTGGAACCGGAACAGGAAAAACAATTTTTGCAATACAATTTTTAATTAACGGAGCAGAAGAAGGCGAACCCGGAATTTATTTAACCTTGGATGAGAGACCAGAATTAATACGAGAAGATATGTTAAGATTTGGATGGAACATTAGAAAATTAGAAGATAACAACATGATAAACATAATTGACGGAACAATTGCAAAAATAGGAATACCTAGTGATGAAGAATTTTCATTACCCGCAACAGGATTTGATTTAGATAAACTCTTATTAGAATTAATGAAAGCAATAAAAAAAGTAAAAGCAAAAAGAGTAGTTATAGATTCAATACCTGCATTAGGAATGAATTTTGAAAATGAACACGACATTAGAAAAGCAATATTAAAAACAATATATTTATTATCAAGAGCAGGAGTAACAACCATATTAACAACAGAAATAGACCCAGAATCAAAAAGAATTGGAAAATATGGGGTAGAAGAATTTGTATCAGATGGAGTAATAATATTATATTATATGGGATTGGGAACGCAAAGCAATAGAACATTACACATAAGAAAAATGCGAGCAACAAAACATTCAGAAGATTTACACCCATTAGAAATTAATGAACAAGGAATAATAATTCGAAACATTGATGAAGATTATAATATTTAAAAAAAACATAATTAAAAACAACTATTTTTTTAACACTCAAAAAAATAATATATAAAAAAACTATAAAAATAAAAAAAAATAACACACACAAAAATAAAAAAAATTAAAAAAACCATAAAAAAACAAGACTCAAAAAGAAAAAAATATTTTTTTATAAAAAAATTTTAAAAAATAAAATAAAAAATAAAAAAAAATGAAAATAAAAAAGCTTAAATAGAAGAAAAACTTTATTCTTTTAAATAAAGTTGAGGAGGTTATTAAAATGGCAGCAAAGAAAAAAGCAAAGAAAAAAGTTGTAAGAAAAAAACCAGTAAAGAAAAAAGCAGTTAAGAAAAAAGCAAAGAAAAGAAGATAAAATATAAAACAAAAAAATACTGTTTTTTGTTAAATTATTTATGAAGGGAAATTTTTCCCTTCTTCTAATTTTTTAAGCAATCAAAAAATTTAAATTAAAAAAATTAATCAAAAGCCAAAAATTATTTTTTTTTAAAAAAAAAATCAAATAAGAAAAAAATAAATGGGACTGGCGAGATTTGAACCCGCGACACCACGGTCTTCAGCCGTGTGCTAATGGGCAAACCAAAACAAAAAGCTTTGCGTTTGTCTCCCAGGCTGAGCTACAGTCCCAAAATACCCAGCATGCCAAAATAAATTAGAAAGGCAAAGTTTTTTAAGCATCTCTTAACAAATTTTCAGCTTTTGCTTTTTTCGTAGGATTCAAAAAACCAATTTCTTTAACCCACTTTTGAAGATTTTTTATCCCATACAAACAGACTTTATAACAGGGCCTTTTTGATAATTTACTAGAATAGCTTCGCAATTTTGTAACCCTAAATCCCTTATTTAACAACACCTTCCTTAATTGTTTTGCTAAATTTATGCTGCATGTTGTTAACTCGATTGAAGGGTATTTTTTAACACCTGGTTTCTTTGAGAAAAATACTGAACCACCCGTGTCAGCAAACCCGCGTATAACATAACGCAAGAGTGACCACTCTTTAAAAAATTGTTTTGATATTTTAACTGAAAAAGATTTTGTGCTTCCTGAAATCAAACCAACTGAATTGACAAGATAATTACAAATAGGTTTAGAATAAATTTTCATTCTTAACCCGCGTAATCTTTCTTTTGAAAAAGCGTTTTTGCCCAAAACAATTTCAACTAATTTGGATAGATATATATAATATCCTAAATCGTCTTCTGGGTGACCGGTAAAACCAATAATATATTTTTTACATGCTGTTGAAATATATCCACCGCCAATTATCGCACCAATTAATTCGGCTTCCATTTCTTTTTTATTCACACAAAAAAATGATTTTGTTTGTTTAAAAACTTTTTTTAGGTTCAATGCCACACTCAAACAAAAAAATAAAAAAGCGATTCCGCGGGGATTTGAACCCCGGACACCCAGATTAAGAGTCTGGTGCTCTACCAACTGAGCTACGGAACCTTTAACTAAACAATAAAATTTTCTTGAAAAGAGATTTTATAATAGTTTGTTTATTTTTGTTAACAAAACTTCTTCATCATCAATTGAAAAATAACCTTCTATTTTGCCAAAAAATTTTCCCTTATCAAAAAATAATAAACAAGGATATTTTTTTATTAAAAATTTTTTTTCAAATTTTTTATCTTCAACCAAAAATTTCCTAAAAACAACATTCTTGTTTTTTAACAAATTTTTTATAGGAATTGATTTGACCAAACAATGAATAGAATCAGGAACAAAACATTCAACAATAGTTGGTTTAGTTGATTGAATTATTTGTAAGTCAAATTTTTCTTTTTGACAAAAAAATATTTTGGATTGCGGTTCAGAACCATACCTATCAACAAACAAATCAATTCTTTTTCTTTTATCATTTTTAATTTCTTCTCTAATTTTTTTTAACCCATCTTTTGATTTTGAAAATTTGATAGCAGAAACCTCACACTGTAATACACACTTTCCACAACTAATACACTTTTTATTATTTACAACTAATGTTTTCTTTTTTTTATCAAAGAAAAAAGCTTTTGTTGGACAAACAATTATTCCTAAACAATCAGGAGAATTATCACATATTTTATAATTAATTGCAATAGGCATGTCAAAATTAGTGAAAAAAACAAATTAAAAAGTTTTGTTTTGATAAATTAAAATAATTAAATTTGTAAAATAAAAAGCGATTCCGCGGGGATTTGAACCCCGGACACCTGGATTAAAAGTCCAGTGCTCTACCAACTGAGCTACGGAACCAACAAAAATACAATTTGTTATTAATTTAATTAAAACAAAATTGTTTTTTAAAATGGCCACCAATTAATTAAAATTGCTCTGGAAATCTTTTTAAAAGATTGCAAACAACTAAAAAACATACTAAACAATAAAATTTTATGATAAAAGATATTACTGTGTTTAGATATGGTCATAGAGAAATTAGAGATTATAGGGTGACGAGCCACTGTTCTTTAGTAGCAAGAGCCTTTGGTGCTAAAAAAATCATTGTTTGTGGTGAAAAAGATGAGAGTATGAAAAATAGTGTTGATGACGTAACAAAAAGGTGGGGAGGACCATTCAAAATAGTTTTTGTTAAAAATTGGGAAAAAAAATTAAAAAATTTAAAAAAAAAAGGATATATTTTAGTTCATTTGACAATGTATGGACAAGAAATAATTGATAAAGAAGAAGAAATATCAAAAAAAGATAAGGTATGTATTATTATAGGCTCACAAAAAGTAGAAAAAGAAGTTTATTTAATTTCAGATTATAATATTTCAATAACAATACAACCACACAGTGAAATTGCTGCTTTAGCAGTAATTATGGACAGAATACAAAAAGGAAAACAATTTAATAAAAAATTTCTAAGAGCAAAAAAACTAATAGTTCCTATGAAAAAAGGAAAAAAGGTTATTGATTTAAAATAGTTTTCTATAGAAGAATATTATATGCCTCAAAAATCTATCACGGATTTAGTCATTGTACGGAATTTTCTTGAAGTTATTGGAGGAAAAGAAACAATTGATTTAATAAAAATTTGTGAAAGAAAAAGAAAAGCTTTTACAGATGAAGAAATATCAAAAAAAATGGAAAAAAAAGTTACAGAAGTTAGAGCAATATTAAATAAGCTCCATTTTAGAGGGATTGCTACATATCAAAAAAGCAGAAATCAAAAAACAGGATGGTATAATTATACGTGGGAGATAAATAAACCAAGAATAGCAAATTTAATAATTGAAAAGCAAAAAGAATATTTAAATAAATTGGATGAAAAAAAGAATTTGGAAGAAGATTATAATTTTTTTGATTGTAAAGATTGTAATGAGCGATTACCATTTGAAATTGCAGCAGAATATAACTTTATTTGTCCTTCTTGTGGAGGAAAGATGAATACAATAAGCGATCCACAAACACAAAAAGAAATACAAAAAAAAATTAATAAAATTGAAAATGAATTAGTTATTTTAACTGAAATAAAAGAATAAAAAAACACAAAATGTTGGACATATTTAAATAACAATAACAAAAAAGAAAAAAATAAAAAAAACAAATAAAAAGATAAAAAAAGTGATAAAATTACTTTTTTTATAAAAAAAATATAAAAAAATGAATAAAAAGCTAAAAAAAAGAAAATAAATAAGTTATTTAAAAAATAAAGTATATAGTGGGGTGGGGCAGCTTGGAGTGCCCGTCGGGCTCATAACCCGAAGGTCAGAGGTTCAAATCCTTTCCCCACTACTTTTATTTAATTAAAACCAAAAAAATACACTCAAAAAACATAAATATAATTAAAAATAACTAATTTTCAATACTCAAAAAAAGCAAAAAAAATAACATCTATAAAAAAATATAAAAATACAAAAAAAATAACACGCACTAAAATCAAAAAAATAAAAAAATCATAAAAAACACAAAAAAACAAAGCTCAAAAAGAAAAAAAAAGAAAATAATAGTAATTACCATTCATTACAATCATTAAATATCATTACAGTAATGTTTTTAAGTAATTACTATCATTATTATAATGATGAACTTAATAAAAATATTAAAAAATTTATTTAAAAAAGAAAATAAGGAAAAGAAGTCAAAAGAAGAAGAAAATAAACAAATATATATTAATAAAAAAGAAGAAACAAATCAAACAACATTAATATCATTATGGGATATAATAAAATGTAGTGAACACACACAAGCATTTCATTTAGTGAGTGTAATTCCATTTGATGAATGGATAGACATGAATGAAATAAGAAGGAGAATTTGGGATATCTTCCAGATTGAATATAAAAATGATAGAAGTTTATATCCATATTTAAAAACAATGGTTGATTTAGGGATAATTGAAACAGGAAACATTAGTGGAAAAAGAAAATGGCGTAAAAAAGACTTATTAATTAAAATAAATGAAAAAAAAGAAGAATTAGAAGAAAATAAGGAAAAAAACAAGATATTAGTTTAAAAAAATTAATAAAATTAAAAATAAATTAGTTATTTTAACTGAAATAAAAGAATAAAAAAACACAAAATGTTGGACATATTTAAATAACAATAATAAAAAAGAAAAAAAAAGAGCTTTTAATGTTTTTATTGTTTTAAACTTTTGAAATTTTGATAAAAATCAGTTAAATTTTGAGAATTTTGATATACTTCTTTAAACCAATTATTTTCAACTATTTGTTGTGCTTCTAAAAAAAGACTTTTTTTATAATTTTCATTGGCTCCTTTTTCAACAACTCTTTGTAATTCTGAGCTTAATTTGACTAATCCATCGTTACTCTCAATATATTTTCTAGAAATAAAATCTTCAACTGCTTTAATAATATCTTTTTCAGAAATATCTTTTTCATTAAGAAAATAAGTACATTTCCATTCTCCTTTTACTATCCAATTATGTGTTGGATTTTGACCTGTTTTAAAAAAAGATTGCAATTTTTGAAAAGAAGAAGGAGGAATAATAACACAATTTTTTCCAGGTCGTATATAAGGAATATTTGATAATACTCCTTCTCTATGATAATGATAATTTTTGCCATTTGATTTATAAACCGCCTGAGTATAACCATAAATAGCTCTAAACAATTTTTGATAAGTATATGAAGAATGTTTAGTATTTTCAGGTAAAATAAATCTATATTGCACAAAATACCCTCTTACAGACACACCCAACACTTCCACTAATATATATAATATAAACAAAAAATTTGTTTATGTATAATAATAATATATATCTTATATTAAAATATTACTATTTTTAAAATTAATTTATTAAAAATAATTGTCCTAATAATTGTGTTTTTTTTAACAATATTCTTAAAATAATAAAAAAAGAAATTATAGAATAAGGAGTTTATCTCCTATATCTATATCTAGTATTTGTTTTATATGGAGTTCTTGTTTCTTCTTCAGTTTCAACTGATCTTGAACCGTTATTAGAAATTAATATTATATCATTAGCTGATTGTACATTTTTATAAGGAATACTTTTTTCAGCAAGTATTTTTTTTGCATCAGTTTTTGTTTTAACTTTTAATGGTTCAGTAGTAATAGTTTCTAATTTTCCTTTTTCAAGATTAATTATTATATCATATACTTTTCCTTTATATCCTGCAGTAGAATCATAAATATCCATTCCAAATAATTTTGATAATTTAACACTCATATTAATGCCTCCTTATTAATATCAAATAAACAACAAAGACATATTTAAATTTATTGTTAATAATTTTTTAAAATAATACTAATTATACATAATATTTTGTTTATATTTTTATATTTTTTAATAAAATATATAAAATATACATAATATTTTTTTATCTTTTTTATCTAATTTTTTTTATTAGTGGAAGTGTTGAGCCTGTGCTTAAATAAATTACATATTGTCTAATGGGCTTTCAATTTTTTTTAATTGTTCATTTGCAACACTAGTATAAATTTGTGTTGTATTTAAACTTGAATGCCCAAGTAAACTTTGTATATATCTAATATTTGTTCCTGCTTCTAATAAGTGTGTTGCATAAGAGTGACGTAAACTGTGGGGGGTTACTTCTTTTGTTATTCCTGCTTTTTTTGCACTTTCTCTAACAATTCTTTGTATTGTGTCTGTTGATATTTTTTTTCCATTTTTTTTTGTAAAAATATATTCGCTTTTTATTTTTTTCTTTTTTAAATATTTTTTTATTTCAATTATCCATTCTTTTGAAAGAATTATCATTCTATCTTTATTTCCTTTTCCACTTCTAATGATTGCTGTTTTTTCTTTAAAATTAATATCATTTATTTTTAGTTTTACTACTTCACTTACTCTACATCCTGAACCATACATAAATTTTAACATTAATCTATTTCTACCAAATTTTGTTGCTTGAAATAATAATTTTATTTCTTCTTTTGATAAAACAATTGGTAAATATTTTGCTTTTTTAGGGGTTTTTACTTCATCTATTATTGTCATTTTTAAATATTCTTTAAAAAAATACCTCATTACTGCATGAATTAAGGCCAAAGTAGTATTACTACACCCATTTTCTTTTTTTTGAGCTAGATATCCAATCAAATCTCTTTCATTTATTTCTTCTGGTTTTTTGTTAATAAAATTAAGTATTTCTTTAATATATAAAATATAAATTTTTAATGTTTTTTCTGAATACCCAGATATTATTAAATCTTGTTTAAATTCTTTCAAATATTTTTCAAAATTAAATTGATTATTTTCTTGCATCATAATATTTGTTATTTGAAGTTAATATATTTATTTTTATTATAAAAGTAAGGTTTTTAAGCGCAATATGTATAATTTTTTTATGAGTAAATTATTAAAAAAACCTATTGAAGGAAAAAAACTTCCTGATACCCCAGATATGAAAGCTTGGCGTGAAGAGTTTGAAGCAATGTCTAAAGAAGAACATTTAGCTAAATTAAAAGCATTGGGTTTAGATGATGATGAACTAGCTGAATTTGAAGAAATGAAAGAAAAAGGAATTCCAATAGAAGATAAATTAAATCATGAAAATAAAGAATTAAAAGAAAAAAAAATCAAGTCAAAAAAATAATTTTTTTTAAATAATTTGTATTATCTAATTAATTGTTTTTTTAATTATTTACTAATAGATTTATTTTTCTAAATATATTGTTTGTGTTGGAAAAGCAAATTCTATTTTATTTTTTTCAAATTCTTTTTTTATTTTTAATCCTATTTCATCTTTTGCTTTTACCATGTCACCCCACGAACCAGTTTTAGTAAAAAACAAAACTAATATGTTTAATGAAGAATTTGCAAATTCGTCAAAAGCAACAATAGGTTCTTTATCACATAGTTCACAACTCTCAATAGCATTTATTATAATTTTTTTTGCTTTTTCTATTTTTGTTAAAGGTGTATTATAAGTTACTCCTATTTTCCAAACAGTTTTTCTTTTTGTAGCAGAAGAAATATTAGTAGTTATACTTTCTGCTAATTTACTATTTGGGACTGTTACTATTCTTTTTTCCAAATTTCTTATTCTTGTATGCATTATACTAATTTCTTCAACCGTGCCAAGGTTACTTCCAAATTCAATAGTGTCCCCTAAAATAAAAGGTCTACTAAAAAGAATTGTTAGCCCACCAAAAGCATTTGAAATTGTTTTTTGTGCTGCAAAAGCAAAAGCTAATCCACCAATTCCAAGTCCTGCAACAAGAGTGAATACATCAATTCCAAAACTATCTAAAGCAATTATTAATGCTAAAATAATTGCCATTATTTTAAACAATTTGCTTAATAATTGAACTATTTGGTCATCATATTTTGTTTTTGTTTTTCCAATAATTGGTTTAAGAAGAACATCTAGAGTTATATCAATTAATCTTATTATAATCCACACAACTGCAATTAAAGTAAGAATTTTTATTATATTTATAAAATAAAAATTGATTGTTGTATCAAGTACTAAAAAAAAAGACCCTAAATAAATTCCTATAATTATCATTACAAAAGCAAGTGGTTCTTCAATCATATCAATAATTTTAGCATCAATATCTTCTTTAGTTTTTTTTGTTATTTTTCTTCCAAGACCTTTTGAAAAATAAATAATTGTTTTTGTAATTAAAAAGAAAATAATTATTGTTAAAAAGAAATAAATCCAATTTAACAAAGGATTACCAAAATAAATAATATTCAAAAAG
>JAQVAR010000046.1 GCA_028690725.1 Candidatus Iainarchaeum sp. | reverse complement strand
TCAGAATTATTTTTAAAAGAAGCTTTTCCCCAACTTTTTGCTTCTTCTATATTAGCACCAGCATTACTACCTTCTCCTTCAAAACCAGTATTTATATAAACAGTATATTCTATTCCTTCTCTCATCATAAAAGCATTCATTATATGGTGTTTTGGTACCGACCCACCAATAATAATTGCCCCTGATTTTTCATCTTCTAAAACAGTGTCAATCATCAATTCTAATTCTCCAATTAAATCAATTTTAAAATCTGGATTTTCTTTTTTGAACATATAAATATGATCCCCAATAGCACCATCTGCTAAAGGAACACAAAGTAATGAAATATTGTTTTTGTAAGCCCAATAAACAAAAGAACTTTTTTTATTAGGATATTTTTCTAATTCTTTTCCAAGTTCTTTTATGAACTCAACACTATTACAAATCTTTCCCTCTTTTTTTTGTTTTTCAAACAATCTTTTTAATACTGGTTTAATAAAACTTTCGAACCAAACATACCTATCATTCGGAATAAAAATATTTCCTGTTCTATTGACCCCTTTTTTTCTAAGCCAAGAACCATTTGCATCAAAATCTCCTTGTAAAAAATTTTTATGAGTTTTAATAATATCCTCTTCTATTCCACCAGTAGTAGTAACCATAAAATAAATTAATTTATTTTTTGTTAAATAAGTTATTATGTCTCTTATACCACTAGTAGCCATATTTGATGTAAAACCAAGAAAAATTCTAACTTTTTCTTTCCTCATTTTTTTAACAATTTCTATTGCTCTTCCAAGATTTGTTGCTTGAAAACCAGTATTTTTGAAGGAATTAAAAAAAAGTTTTTCATCAAAATCTTTTTCAAAATCATATCCAATTATTTTTTCGCCACCAATCTCTTCACTTTTTTTAAGAACTGCTTTTTTCATATCATTCAAATTTTTAGTCATTATAACACAAAAAACATTTCTTGTGAAAACTATTTAATGCTTTGGTTTGAATTTAAATAAAGATTTATTATTTTAGAACAATTTTTTTAAGAAAACTTTATAATAATCAATCATTCATATAGTATAAGTGTAATTAAAATGAAAGCTGATAATAATTGTTTGTTTTGCGATTTTGTTTCAGGAAAATGGAAAAAACACAAAAATGAGTTTGCTTTTGAAAAATTGTATGAAACAGAGTTAACATTATCTTTTCTTTCAATTGATTTTCCTAGTCCAAAAAGAGTTCATGTTCTTGTTATTCCAAAAAAACATTTTGTTAATTTGCAAGATTGTCCAAAAAAAGTTTTGCACGAATTAATAGAACATGTTGTTCTTGTAAGCAAAGCATTGCGTTTAGAAAATGATGGAACTAATATTTTACTCAATGATGGGAGAGGTGCTGAACAAACAGTAATGCACACTCATTTTCATTTGGTTCCGAGAAACAAAAGAGATGGGATAGAAATAGAGTTATGGAAAAGAGTCAATATTAGTCAAAAAACTTATTCTAATCTTAACAAAAAGGTAAAAAAATTGATTAAAAATGCTAAAAAAACAAAATAAGTATTTTTTAAAAAAATTTCTTAATAGTAAATATATTTTAATGAGAATGTAGTTATTTTGTAATGTTTTCTAATCCAGAATTATGGTTTGCTATAATACCTGCAATAATAATTTTCTTGTACGGTATTGATAATTTTAGTAGAGAAATGCAGAAAGCAATTGGTTCACAATTTAACTATTTGTTAAAATGGTTGACAAAAGGAAAGATAAGAGCAACAATTTTTGGAGCATTAATAACTGCTATTATACAAGCTAGTGCTGCAACAACATTAATTGCGATTGGTTTAGTTAATACTGGTGCTATCACTTTTTCTCAAAGTCTTGGAATAATTTTTGGTGCTAACATTGGAACAACAGTTACATCACAATTAGTTGCATTTAATTTAATGCAATTTGCCCCAATATTAATAATAATTGGTTTTGTTCTAAGCTTGTTGAAAACAAAATACAAGGTCTTTGGAAAACCAATATTTTATTTTGGTTTGGTAATGTTTGCCTTGAACATAATATCAATTTCTGTTATACCCTTCAAATCAGATCCAGAATTAATGGCTTTATTAGCACAAACAAGTATTATTCCAATAGGAATTTTAATCGGTTTTTTAATAACAAATATTTTTCAATCAAGTTCTGTTACAACCGGTCTGGTAGTAATATTAGCTCAAAACGGAATGTTAGGTTTACCCGAAGCATTACCAATATTATTTGGAGCAAACATTGGAACAACTGTTTTATCAATAATTGTTTCAATTAGAATGGACGCTTTTGCAAAAAGAGCTGCTCTTGCACACTTTTTGTTTAATTTTATTGGGGTTTTAATTTGTTTACCATTAATTGGATTAATTATTAATGCTGTTGAATTTATTGGGGGTAGCACAGCACAACAAGTAGCAAATTCTCATTTAATATTCAATTTATTTACAACAATAATATTGTTATTGTTCATAAATTATTTCCAAAAAATAGTTGAAAGGTTGATTCCAACAGAAGAAGAAGAAATTGTTTTAAGAACAAAAAACTTAGAAAATTTGAAAAATGAAAAAACACCAAAAATATTTTCTTTAATAGAATTAGAATTAAAAAATAATTTTGATTCAATAATAAAATTATTTAATGAAAATAATGTTTTATTACTCTCAAATAAAATAAGTAATTCAAAAATATCAAAACTTTCTGCGTTAGTAGAATATACTCATAATGAAATAAAAAAAATTTTAACAATGTTATTTAAAAATCCTGATAAGAAAGAAAGTGAAAAAATATTGTTATTTGCAAGAATATCAACGTTGTGTAATCAAATTAGTGATTCTGGAAAAAAATTGGGTGAAACAATTATTTTTGCAAAAGAAAATAAAATAGATTTTTCTGAAGAAGGAAAAAGGGATATTGATGAGTGTTTAGCTAAATTAACTGAAAATATGATTATTATAAAAGAAAAATTTCCAAATTTTGATAAAAAATCATCTATAGAAATGACAAAAAATAGTAATTATTTAAGAAAAACTATTACAAAAAGCTATGAAGAATATTTAAAAAGAATTTCTAAAGGACAATCAACTTCAGGAAGTATTTTTGCAGAATCTCTTTCAATAATACAAGACTTAGAATCAAAAATAAGAGAAATAAGAAAAATTTTTGAAAAATAATAAATATGATAATTATTCAATATTAATATGTTTTTTTAATATCCTTTTAGTATTTTAATGTATTTTTTTAACATTATTTTGTTATTTTAATCATTTTTTTGTAATTTCCCAATTAGCAATTTTTCCTTTTTTTGTTTTAAATAATTCATTCGCAATTATTTTGTTTTCTTTTTCCAACATTATTTTATTTTCTAAAAATTTTTTATAACACCTTTTTTTTAATTTTTTTTGCAAGTGCTCAAATTCATAATATAATTGATCATTTGTAACAACAATAATTTTTTTTAATTTAAAAGGCTTACACTTTTTTTTGTTAAAACAATATCCTCTTTTCTCAGCTTCTAAAAAAATTTGATATAAAAAAGCATCAATCATTTTTATTGAATTATTAAATTCTTTGAACCTAATTAATTGTGGATGATTCTTATAACCAATTGTTTTACCCATCAAAACCTTTTTTGCTAAAAGACTTTCTCTCCAAATAGCAACCAAACCAATAGAATCCAAATACTTTGGATTAATACTCCATAATCTCATAATAAAACAATTAATAAAAAGGATTAAAATTAATGTTTTTTGACAAAAAATTTAAAAAAATTAATCTTTTTTTAATTCATTAATTATTTCTTTCATCCCATTCACTGATTCTGATTTTGTAATATGATTTGCAAGTTTTTTTAGTTTTTTGTCAGCGTTTGCCAGTGCAATTTTGAATCCGGGATTTAAAAACATTGAAACATCATTTTCACCATCACCAATGACAATAGTATCATCTAAATCAATATTCAAATATTGCATTGCTATTCTAACCCCTAATCCTTTTTCAACACCTTTCGGAACAAACATTGTTTCATTAATATTTTTTTCAAAATCCAAATGCTCTTTTAATTCTCCAAGCACATCAAAAATTTTTTCAAGTTCTTTGTTTTGTATACTAACAATAACTCTCCCAACCGTTGTTCCATTAAGATTCATTTTAGAAATAATTTTTTTTGCTTTTTTCATATATTCAGTATTAATAGTTATTGTTTTTTTTGTTTTTGGAAAATAAATTATTGCACCATTTTCTGCAATTACTGTTCTCCAAATATTAAATTTTTTGCATAATGCTTTTACATATTTTATGTTTCTTCCAGTTGCTAAAAATAAATCTTTTTCGAGAGAATTCATTTCTTTAATCAAATTATTATCAAAATCTTTTGGATCAAAAAAAGTTTTTGCTGGGCCATTTGTTATTGTTCTATCCAAATCAGTTATAATTCCTTTTATTTCATTTAAATCAATAAATTCTAATCTATTAAATTCATCTTTCATTGTTATTGTTTTTGTGTAAAGCATCAAATGTTTTTCAATTCCCCTATCAATCAAAAAATTATTTTTAATTGTTTTAAGGGCATTTTTTGAAAACTTTTCTTTCAATAACTTATCTTTTAATATTTTTATTATGCTTTTTGCTGTTGCGTTATAATCTCCAACATTTACTAAAAACCCATTATAATTGTTCTTGATTTGTAAAGGAAGACCACCAACTTTTGTTCCTATTGATGGTAACCCACAAGCCATCCCTTCTGTTATTGCTAAACCAAAACCTTCATTTTTAGAACACAAGCAATTAACATCAGCAGCATTATAAATTTCTGGTAAATTATAATAATCAATTGTTCCTGTCCAAACAATATTGTTTTCTATTTTTAATTTTTTAATAAGATTTAAAATATTATTTTTCAATTCTTGCCTGCTTTTTAAAATTTTGTTACTCATTGAATCCCCACCAACAATAACAAGCATTGCTTCAGGAATTTCTTTAAGTATTTTTGGCATTGCTTTAATAAGTTGTTCCAAACCAGATTTTGGATCAACTCTTGAAACACTCAAAATAATTTTTTTATTTTTTCCTATTCCAAATTTTTTCTTTACAATATTTTTATTAAGTTTTATTTTTTTAAACAAATTTGTATTTGCCATTGGATAAATTAGTTCTGTTTTTTCTCTTTTTATTCCAGCATTAACAGCTGCCTCAATATAATCGGGTGAAGAAAAAACTATTTTATCATACTCGTTCATATGTTTTACCAAAAATTTTGATAATTCTTTTGACATATTTTCAATAAAGGGAATGTGCCAAGTTAGTATACAAGGAGTTCCTCTTGGAACATATTTGTAAGCAAAAAGTAATTGAAAATCATGAATATGAACAATATCTGCTTCATCATCTTCTAACAATTCGCTTAATTGTTCTCCAAAATAAGTATTAACTTCATTAAATTCTTCATAACCCTCCATTTCTGTTGGAGATTTATTAAATTTTCTAGTATTTTCTAAACATTCTTTGTAAATAAATTCTTTGAATTTTCCATATCCTTCCATTATTTTATTATCAATTGGTTCTCTAGGAACTCTATGAATTTCAATTCCTTTTATTTCATCCTGATTTTCTTCGTATTGTGGTCTCAAATGTACTTCAACAACATCATTTCCCTTATTAACCATTTCTTTTGCAAGATTCAACAAATAAGTAGAAACACCACCAATATGAGGATAAAATGATTGGCTTGCATAATAAATCTTCATTTAATTCACTAGTACTTTCAAACACTGATAAGATTGAAAAACAAAACCATTATAACACTTATTTTTTCTAACACACTATAATAATTAATAATAATTTTATAAAAAAAATTAATGATAACTTTGAGTTTTACTAGAACCTTTTTTTGATTTTCTAATAAAAGATTTTATTATTGACAAATCCTCAGTTGCTAAAATTTTTCGTCCTCTAGCAGAATTACTCAATGATTCCAAAGCCAAATACCCTTCAACAGAACTACCTAATGTTGTTAGAATCTTACGCCCACCAGCATGATTATTTAAAGATTCTAAACTTCTTCGTCCTTCAATAGAATTACTTGAAGAAACCAAATTTTTATGCCC
>JAQVAR010000003.1 GCA_028690725.1 Candidatus Iainarchaeum sp. | reverse complement strand
TTTCTTCAGAAATTTTTCCAAGTTTTAATTTTATTTTTTTACTTTTATTTGATAATTTAATCATTTTTCCAATTTTGTTTTTTGAAGCAAAATCAAAAAAATTATATAATTTTTTTACCCATTGTGTCCCAAAAATGAAATTATTTGCGCTTCCAAGCATTCCGTTATAATATTCTAATCCTATTTTATATTTTTTTATTAATTCAATTGATTTTTTTTCTCCAATTATTGAACAAGTAGAATCTGTTTTGTAACCAAAAGGGTGGGCAAAACTTGCAGTCAAATTATTTTTTTTAATAACTTCTAAAGCTTTTTCAATTGGAATATTTATTTTTTGTAATTCTTTTAAATTATAGATTTTTTCGTCTTTTCCAAAAATTAATAAATGCCCTGCTGTTGTATTTGCTTCCATTCCTGGAATGAGAATAATATTTTTTGGTTTTATTTTTAAAACTTTTTCATAAGCTAATTTTGGATCAAACTCTGCATGTTCTGTTATTGCAATTGCACATAATCTTTTTTCTTTAACACTATCCCACCATTCAACAGGATCAATCTTTTTTTCATTTAAATGAGTGTGTAAGTCGACAAGAAATCTTTCCTTCATAAATAATAATTGAATGTTAAAGTTTAAAAACACACTTATTTTAGGACATTTTTTTTTATTTTCAAAATTTTTTTTAATATTTTAAAAAAATGTTTTTTTAATTATTTCACAATGTATTATGTATATGAAAACTGGATTCCCAGATTAGAAATTCTTTTATAGCAGTTTGTTCACATTATATTCTAAATGTTTAATAAATATTCTGAATTGCCAGATTTAACTGGTTTAAACGATTTTGAAAGAGAAATTTTTGAATTTGTTTTGGAAAATTGGCCTACTACTCCCCTTGAAATTGCAGTTAACTTTAATGAAGACATTTCTTCTAATGAAAAAAAGAAGAGGATTAGCACTAAATATGCTTATTATTTGAAAAAACTTGTTGAAAAAAGACTTGTTCTTATTAAAAAAGCGGGTAATTCTATTATTGTTTGGCCAATTATTGTTGAGAAGTATAGGGTAATTCATGAAATTCTTAAAAGTGAAAAATATGAGTTTTCAACCATTTTGAATGGTTTGCAAAAGGGGGACAAAAATGCTTAACAAATTTTTAGACAAATACATTTTCACTAGTACTTTGAAATATTCTCATAACAATTTTTTTTTAGTTAATATTCCTTTTTTGTTAATGCCTATTGATTTACTAATTTATTTGAGTAGTGTTGATGATATTGAAAAACAAAAAGAATTTTATTTTTCTTTTAAAGAAAGTACAAAAAAATATTTTATGCCTCGTTTTAAAGAGTTTAATATTGGTGATGTAAAAAAATTAGAGTTTGTTAAAAATTTTTTTATTGCTTCTGGTTGGGGCTTGATTGAAATAGTTGATTTTGATGAGGATTCAAAAAGAGCTATTGTTGTTCTTGATAATTCTCCTTTTGCTAAACAATTAAAGGGAAAAATAAATTTTAATGCAGATAATTTGTTAAGGGGAGTATTGGCTGGAATATTTTCAGTTATTTTCAAAGAAGATTTGGATTGTGTTGAAGTAGAATGTTTTGCTCTTAATGATAAATCGTGTAAATTTGTTATAAAACCAATTATTGAATTTGATTTAGAAAAACAAATTGTTAGAGACCAATTATTATTAGAATAATTTTTTTTTATTGTTTTTTGATTTCGGTTTTTCCGTTCATGTATTTTTGTAATGCTTTTGGAATTAATATTGTTCCTTTTTCTGTTTGAAAATTTTCTATTATTATTCTTAACATTCTTGTAGTTGGTATCATAGTATTGTTCAGGGTGTGAACAAATTCTTTTTCATTATTGTTCTTCTTATATTTTATATTTAATCTCACTGCTTGGAATGAAGTGCAATTACTACAAGAACCTAATTCAATATATTTTCCTTCTCTTGGACTCCATGCTTCTAAATCAAATTTTTTTGAAGCAACTATTCCCATGTCTCCAGTACAAACATTAACTATTCTATAAGGGATTTCTAATTTTTCAAAATATTCTTGTTGGTTTCTTGATATTTGTTCAAATATTTTCCAAGACTCTTCTGGCTTACAAATAACAACTTGTTCTATTTTGTTGAATTGGTGTACTCTGAAAAATCCTCTTTCATCCAATCCATGTTTTCCTATTTCTCTTCTAAAACAAGGACTCATTCCTGCAAACATTATTGGTTTTTCTAATTGTTTTTCATCTAATATTTCATTCATGAACATTGAAACCATTGCATGTTCTGAAGTTGCAATCATATACAAATCATTTTCTTCTATTTTGTACATTACATTTTCAAAATCATTCAAATCGGTTACTCCTTCATATGCTTTTTTATTCATCATTAATGGTGGTTGGATGGGAGTAAATCCTTTTTCAATTAACATGTCTAATGCTAGTCTTTGTAATGCTAAGTCAAGCATTGCTAAATCTCCCTTCAAATAAAAAAAACCTGTTCCGGAAATTTTTACCGCTCTTTCAAATTCTGCGATTCCTAATTCTAATGCTAGTTGTGCGTGATGTTTTAATTTAGGATTTTTTTCTGCTTTGCCCCATTTTTTTATTTCAACATTTTCACTATCATCTTTTCCAAAAGGGACACTTTCATGTAACAAATTTGGAATTCTCATTTGTACTTTTTTTATTTCTTCTTCAATTTTTTTTACTATCGGCTCGTCTTTTTTTATTTTTATAGGAATTTCTTTTGCTTCTTTTAATAATGAATCTACTTTTTGCTTATTTCCCTTTGCAATCTTTATTTTTTCAGTAATATCGTTTCTTTGTTTTTTTAAGAGTTCTAACTCTGTTTTCAATCTTCTCCATTCTTCATCTTTTTGTTTCCACTCTTTTAAATAAGAAATTATTTTTGGGTCCTGTCTCTTACCCAAATTTTTTTTAACCTCTTCGAAATTTTCTCTAATATATTTTGCATCTAGCATTCCAAAAACTCCTATAAAATATTTCTTCACAAAATATTTTAAACCCACTTTTCATTTAGAATAATAAAAAAAATGGTTCTAACACTCATTTCTAAAAAAACTAGTTGGATAATGATGGTAAATCAAAATTTATCTCCTCAAAAGCATTTAATTCTATTATTACTCTAAGATTCATTATCAACACCAAATAATACTTATCAAAATGTATTAATAATAAATTAGTGAAATTATATGTAACAAAAAATACATATTAGTTTAATTTGTTTAAAAAAAAGCTTTTTATTTTTTTAAATTTTTTAAAAATTTTATTATTTTTTTTACAGTTATTTTTTCTTGACCCTTATAATTATGTTCTGCTTTTGGAATAATTTTTGTTTCAAAATATTTAGAATTAGTTTTACTTTTCAATATGTTTAAACATTCTTCAGCTTTTTGTTTTGCAAAATAATCTTTTTCTCCAAAAATAGCTATTATTGGACATTTTATTTTGGAAAATAATATTAGTTTTCCTTCATAATTAAATAATTGTGCTTCAATATTTTTTGGGTCAGCAAAACTAAGAAATCTTTTAGCATTATAATTAGAAATTTTTTTTGGCATTATTTCATTACCCTTTCCATTTTTCAACATTTTTTTTGCAATTTTTAAATGTTTTTTTGAATTTATTCTTTTTTTTTCTAAATTGAAATCATCTGCTGGTGACAAAAGAATAAGTCCTTTTACTTTCTTGTTTTGTTTTTTTGATTGATAAAAAGTTATTTTTTGACAACCAGTGCTGTGCCCTGAAAGAATTATTTCTTTATAACCTAATTTTAAAACATTTTTTATTGCAGAATCAATATCAATTAAACAATCCTCAAATTTTTCGTGAGCTGTTCCTAATGTCTTCTTTTTTTTACCCCAAATTTTTGATATTAGTCCATATCCGCGAGTATTTATTAAAAATAAGTCATAACCCATTTTTTTTGATTGTTTTGCTAACTCCCAGGTTAATGGAAATCTAAAAAAGTCTCCGCCCATCCCGTGTACATGAATAATTATTTTTTTGTTATTTGAATATGATAAAAAACCGTGTAAATTCAATTCTTTTGAATTAAATTGAATTAGTTTTCCTGTTATAAAATCCATTATTTGCCTCTTATTCCATTACGAATCCTATGAATAATTAGTCTCTTATCAGAAGTGTATTTATTTGAATCTAATTTGATTGAATATTTTTTTCTTTTTTCAATAGGTTCTGTAAAATGTTCTTGTTCTTTTGATTGTATTTCAATTTCACAAATATTTTTTAATGCAGAATTAATTCCGTTTACATCCAAATTAACAATTTGAGGTTTTATTTTCATCGCATTATAAAAATCGTTTAATTTTATTGGGTAAACATAATGTGTGCCTCTATCTACTCTTTGATTAGTTGGCAAACTCCCAAAATTTTGCTTTACATATTGTTTTAATTTGTTTATTGAAAAAATATTAATTTTATTGTTTCTGTCTATTGCGAAAGCATAATCGGCTTTATTAATCAATCTTCTATTATCAATTCTTGCAGCAATAATTCCATCTCCCAACAAACCAAAAGAAAATTTTATATCAATCCTAACAACTTTTTTTCTACCATCTTTTTTCAAAAAAGCTTTGTAATCAACTCCAGTTCCAATTTCTTTTACTGGAACAAGTGATAATTTTTTTGCAATGCTACTCATTCTTGCTCTAAAAATATTTTGTTTTATAACATCTTGTGGGAGCTTTAATCCGTTCCTATGTTTTCTTTTGTTAAAAGGAATTTTTTGTCTTCTTTTTGTATAACTATTTCTACCATTTTCTCTTTGAATATTATTTGAATTTTTTATCTTCATCTAATAAAACCCCATTTTTTTAACAATTTTTTTTGATTTTTCGAAATTTTTATCAAATTCATCATAAAACTTAATGGCATATTCAATCAAATACTTTTGCTTGCATTCTCCACAAAGATTTTTTCCACTCAAACAGTCTTGATACATTTTTGTTAGAACAGAATCATTTTTTATGAAATGATTCTTACAATATTCATATGCAACACATTTTTCTGGTTGCCCCCCTTTTTTTCTTTGTTCTTCTGCTGTTGCTCTTCCACCAGTTAAAGCTTTTTTTAATTTTTTTTCCATTTCAATTCTATTGTTTTCTGGAATTTCTATTTTTCCTATATTTTCATTTTTACTCATTTTGAATGATCCATCTAATGAGGAAGTGTACTTATTATAGCAAGCGCTTGGTGCAAAAAAATCGTATTCTTTTAATCTTTTAGCAATATCTCTTGCCATTCTAATGTGTGGTGCTTGATCAATTCCTATTGGTATTACTCCTGGCATTTTTTCTTTTAATTGGGGATAAAAAATATCTCCCATTTGAGTAAACGCACTCATTACTTTTGATGGGTGCACTGAACCATATATTGCTTTAAATTCATTTTCAGTAATTTTTTGTGAACAAACTACTGCTAGATTACTAACATCTTTGTTTTCACTTTGAAAATAAAAAATTGTTTTTTTTGGGTCTAATCCAAGAGCAATATAAGCAGGAATGTGAAATTCTAAAGCTCTTTTTTTACCCTCTTCTATTAAAACTTTTCTTGTTGCTTGTGATTCTACATCTGCTATTAGAACAAAAGTTATTGCTCCTTGTTCTTGAAAATATTTTACTTGTTGAATTACTGCTTCTGTTCCTAAATGAATTTTTTGTGATGAGGGCATTATCCCTGTCAAGCAATAAAATTTTTTCTTCTTTTTTATTGCTTCTGCTATTAATCCTAGGTCTTGTCCTCCAAAAATTATTCCTCTTTTCATTTGATTACTGGGATTGGGCATTTCTTTAATGTTAAACTCTTGCATTCCAAATTCTTTTATTAATCTAGAATAATCTTCTACAAGAGTGTTTCCCCAAGGGTCAACAACAACGGCTTGCTCCGTTGACACGTGCATTGTCTTCGCTTTTGGCTCGACAAAGCTTTTTTTTGAAACAATCTTTTTTTCTTTTTCCATTTTATTACTCATATTATTTCAACTCCTTCAACCTTTTTAATTTTCCTCTTTCATCTTTTTGATTACAAATTCAACCAAAACATCAATTGAGTCAATTTTTTGTATATTTTCTTTTTCTAACATTACTCCTAATTCAGTACAACCAAGAATTACTATTTTTGCTCCTTTCCCAAAATATTTTTTAATAATATTTTTTACTTTTATTACTTGTTCTTTTTTATTTTTTCCAGAATTAAATAAAAAAATTGATTTTGAAATTATATTAATTTCTTTTTTATTTGGTTTAAAAATTTTTATTTTACTAAAATTATATAATTTTTTTATTGTTATTTGTGTTCCTAAAACAAGTATTTTTTGTTTTCTACTTTTTATTATTTCTTTATAAACTTCTTTTTTCAAATCAATTATTGGTGTTTTAATATTTTTTTGTAATTTTTTTCTAAACAAATATATAGTATTGCAAACCATTACAATAAAATCAACGCTAAAAGCATCTAATTCTTTTAGTCCTTTTAAATAAATATTCAAATCATTTTTGCTAATATTTTCTTCAACTAATTCTTTTGCAGGAATACTATTAATTATTATTTGTGGAAAATCTTGGTTACAAATAATCATGTTTTTTTCTTGTAATCTTTTTATTAATTTTAAATAAAATATTCCTGTTGCTTCTGGGCCAATTCCTCCAAGAACGCCTATTTTAATTTTTCCAGGCTAAATCATTTTGTTGGTTCTTTACACTGATTTGAGAATAAGAATTATTTTTGCCAGACAATCTTTTGCATAAACAAAAATAGTTTTTATTATTAATAAAAAATATTGTTCTTTTAATGTAATGTTTTGTACATTACTTTATTAATAATTTAATGTTGTTTACTAACTTGTAATGTGAGTTTATTTTCCATTTGAAATCTTACCCTTTCTATTGAAGCTCGTCTTATTTGTTGATTCAATTTTTTTAAATAATATTCTTTGTTTGGAACATCAGAATTTTTTAAAACTGTTAAATCTCCTTTTCTTTGTGTAATATGATCTGTTACCTTATTAAAAAAATTTTTTTTGCTTTTCAAATCCATTTCTAATTCTGATTGGGCTGCCCAAACAGTACTATAAACATTTACAAAAACATCACTAGGAATTTTTCTACTTTTAACTTCTTTATCTGCTAATTTTTTAATTGCCATTGACCTTTTTAAAACAACATCAAACAAATGACTAACTTTTTTGTCACCTAAACTATTAATTAATTCTAAAGTTAGAAGACTAGTGTTTGGTCTCAAATCAATATTAGTATTAGGTATTTTTTGTGGTCTATCAAGAATTATTTTTTCCAACAATTTTTTTTGTCTAATATCTAATCCTAATCTTTCAACAGGTTTTAATAAGTCTCTTAAAACAAATCTTCTTGCAACTTGTGTTGCTGTTGCATTATAATATTGTCCTTTTGTTTTTGCATCTCTTACTATTTTTTCATGTGATTCTACAACAAAACCTTTTTGTTTATTCCACCTATCAATAACTCTTTTAATATTTTTTCTGGTAACAAGCCCCCTCTTTCCACTAATAACAATTGGTTTTCTGTCGCTTAACCTCTTTTTTCTAACAATTCTCTTCATTCTTTCTCTAGGCATAACAATATTCTATCACTTTGTTTTTTTAAATACTATCTCTTTATTTTAATGCCAATAATTACCTTTTTTAATTAAATGTTCTTGAATTTTGTTATGGATAATGATTTAGTTAAAGCAAAAAAAGATAATTTGCGAAAATTAAGGGTTTTAGAAATTAATCCTTATCCTTACAAGTACAAAATAAGTGATTATGCTAATAATGTTAACAAAGAGTTTTCTAAATTAAAAAATGAAGAAAAAGCAAAAAAAGTTTCTATGGCTGGAAGAGTAATGGCAAAAAGAAGTTTTGGTGCAATAGCTTTTTTGAAGGTTAGAGACTCAACTGGCGAAATACAATTTTTTATTAGAAAAGACGATGCAAAAAAAAGTGTTTTTGATTTATTAGAATTAATTGATGTTGGGGATTTTGTTGGTGCAAAAGGGTGTGTTTATAAAACACAAAGGGGTCAATTAAGTGTTCTTGTTGACGATTTGGAAATACTTTCAAAGAGTATTCTTCCATTACCAGAAAAATTTCATGGATTACAAGATATTGAATTGAGACAAAGAAAACGCTATTTAGATTTAATAATGAATCCTGAGGTGAAAGAAATTTTTGTTAAAAGAGCTCAAATAATAAAATATTGGAAAGAATTTTTAGAATCAAAAGGTTTTCTTGAAGTAGATATTCCTGTTCTTCAACCAAATTATGGTGGTGCTAATGCAAAACCATTTATTACAAAGAGTAATGCTTGGAAATCAAATTTTTATTTGAGTATTTCTCCAGAATTATATTTAAAAAAATTATTAGTTGGGGGTTATGAAAAAGTTTTTACTGTTTGTAAAAATTTTAGGAATGAAGATGTTGACAAAACACATAATCCTGAATTTACTATGTCAGAATTTTATTGGGCGTATGCTGATTTGAATGATATGATTGAATTAACAGAAAAAATGGTTGAATATATTGCAAAAAAAGTTTTGGGAACAACAAAAATAGAAGTTCAAGGAAAAACAATTGATGTTAAAGCTCCTTGGAAGAGAATAAAAATGGTTGATACTCTAAGTAAAAAACTTGGGAAAGATGTAAAAAAAATGAGTGTTGAAGAATTAGTTGTTTTAGCAGAAAAAGAAGGTTTAGAGATAACAGATGATGAAAAAAAATGGGGTTTGCTTGTAGCAGAATTATTTGATCATTATTTTGAATCAGAATTAATTCAACCAACTTGGGTTACAGAATACCCAAAAGAAACAACTCCTTTGTGCAAACCATCAAGAGAAGATCCTAAATTATTAATAGAGAGAACTGAGGCTTATGTTAATTGTGGAGAAATTTGTAATGGTTATTCTGAATTAAATGATCCTATATTACAAAGACAATTTTTTGAAGAGCAAAAAGATCAAGGAAAAGCAAAAGGAGAAAATCATCCTCTTGATGAAGATTTTTTAGAATCAATTGGTTATGGTATGCCCCCAGCTGGTGGAATGGGATTGGGAATAGATAGACTAGTAATGTTGATAACAAATTCTGCTACAATTAGGGATGTAATATTTTTTCCACAAATGCGACCAGAAAAATAATTAAACAATTAACGAACTTTTGATTAAGTTTATTAATTCATAAAAAACAATTTTTTGATGAAAAAAGAAATTAATGTTTATTATATTCTTGATAAACTTGGTTTTGTAGAAATGAAGTATTACTTAATGCTTTCAGAAAACAGAGAAATAATTGATTTTGTTCTTATATTATTTTTAATAAGAGATAAAACTAAAATTGAAATTTTAAAATATGACTATTCAAGAAAAGAAAAATTTCATATTCACAAAAATTATTTAAAAATTCCAAAAAAAGAATATTTTGATTGTGAAATAAGTTTAGAAGAAATATTGAAGATAAAAAAAGAAATTCAAAATAATTTGGGAAAATACATTATGTTATATAACCAAAAAGAATATATATAACTTTTAATGTTATATTATTATGGGTAAGTTAATTATTAGGCATGAATCAAGATCAGATCAAGATATTAGGGATTTATTTAATTCAAATATTGATACTCCTAATAGTCAAAGAATTCTTTATGTTAAAGATGCTAAACAATTATCAAGCATATTATCTTCAGAGAGAATGTCAATGTTGTTTGATTTGAACGAAAGCAAAAACGTTTCAGAATTAACAAAAAAAACTGGTAGAAAACAAGAAGCAATTTCTAGGGATGCTTCTATTTTAGAAGCTGCTGGTCTAATAACAAAAACAAAGAAGGGCAGGCAAACATTCCTAAAAACAAGAGTAAAAAAAATAGAAATTGATTTAAGCTAAAAATTAAACACAAATTTTTGTTTTTTTTTTAATTATTTTTTTTAGAAAGATTTTTAAAAAAAATGTGTATTAATATGTTATGGGTTTTGTATTAAAAAATTTTTTTCCATTATTAATTTTTTTACTACTTATTTTTTTATTTGGCTGTACTCAAGAAAGTTTTGAAAATGTTGAAAATGAACCAGAATTTTTAATAGGTGATGAAATATTAGAAGTAATTGTTTTGAATGACAAGAATCAGCCATTAGAAAATATTGAAGTTGATTTGTGGAAAAAAGAAAATTTTGCTGGACCACCAAATGCTGGGTATGATTTTACTAATAAAAATGGAAAAGTTACTTTCAATGTTCCAACAGGAGAATATTTTATTGGTTTTAACTCTATTAATTTTCCAAATAATTTGTCACAACCAGAAAAATTTTTAGTTGAAGTTAGAGAGGGTGGAATAAATTCTCAAACAATATCATTATATTTGAAAGAAGAATTAGCAGAAAAAAAGATTGTTGCTTTAGGCGATAGTATAACAAAAGCAAATAATCTTTCACCAAACTTAGTTGGAGACCATGAAGAATACAGTTTTTCTACTGGAAACAAAATTGAAAGTTTATTCGTCTACTTGAGAAGCAAAGGAGAAAATATTTTAGCATTTAATCTTGCTGAATCGGGAGCAACTAGTGAAAATATTTTAGAACACCAAGTAAAAAATGTTTTTGAATATAATCCAAAATATATTACTATTACTGTTGGCGGGGGGGATATTTTAGAAAACGTGTCAGTTCAAGCATTTAAATCAAATATGATTGGAATAATTAATCAAATTAAAAATAAAGAAAATATTGTTTTAATCGCAACCCTACAAAACATTCATTTAATGCAAACAGCTAATTTTGATTCTTGTAAAGAAGATATTCTTAAAATAAATATTGAAAATATTACTAATGAAAAAATAATTGAATTTAACGAAGCAATAAAAGAATTAGCTGAAGAAATGGACTTAATTTTAGTTGACTTATACAATGTTTTGGGCCCAGAAGATGTTAGTGATTATGATTGTTTACACTTAAATATTAATGGTCAAGAAAAAGTTGCAAAAGAGTTTATTAATGCAATAAACAAATAATTCTAAATTCTTTTTATGTGAACAAAAAAATAAAATTTTTTTAATTTTGTAAAAAGTTTAACTAACAAATTTTCTATTTCTATAATTTTTTCTTTTTTTAGAGTTCCTATTTTATAAACTACTTTGTTTTTTTCCAGAGTAAATATTTTTTCTATTCTAATAAAACTATTCTCAAATAATCTTCCTTTTTCAAAATCAGTTTCTTTCAATTCAATTGAATTAATTCTTTTAGTACTTGTTATTTGACATAAAATTAAATCATCTCCTAAAAGATTAACTAAAACTAAAGCGGGTCTTCTTTTTAACCCATTATTACTAAAAGGAAAATTAATTACTACTATATTTCCTTTTACAAATCCTTCCATGCTATATCCTCTTTTTTTGTAAGCCATTCTTTTGCTAAAGATTTTTCACTCAAAAGAGAATTTTCTAAAGATTCACTAAATTTGTCTAATGGTATTAATTCAATTCTGTCTTTAAATGATAAAACAACTAACTTTTTTCCACTAGAAAAATTTTTGTTTTCCCTTAATTCTTTTGGCAGAGCAATTTGTCCTTTCTCTGTTATAGTAATACTTTTCATTCCAATCAACATACAACCAACTTCTTATTAATCTTATTAATAAGAAAAGTTTAAATGGCTATCAATATTAAAAAAAATAAATTAATATTGTTTTCTGTGGCTTCATGCCGATCACAATTTTTTTATAACATTAATTTTTTCTTTTAATTCTTTCAAAGAAATAATTGTCAAATCTCCTTTTTTATTTTTATTATTTTTGTTTAAAAAAATGGTTTTCAAACCAAACTTTTTTGCTAGCAAAATATCATCTTCATAACTATTGCCAACAAAAGCAACATCTTTCTTTTTTAAACCAGTTTTTTTCAAAGCAATCTTAAATAACATTTCAGAATCTTTTAAAAAACCATATTCAAAACTATTCACAATAAAATCAAAGTGCTTTTTCATTTTAAAACCAAAAATTTTTTCAAAATCATAGTTTCCCCAAGGCCAAACTCCTGAAGAAACTATTACTAATTTGAAATGCTTTTTTAATTCGCTTAAAGTTTCATTATAATTTTTTGGTAACCAAGTAAAATTTTTTCTTATTTCTAAATGTTTTTTTGCAATTAATTTGATCTTTTTTTTTGGAAGATTAATTGCTAACTGCTTGAATATTATTTCAAAAAATTCTATATCACTCTTTATTTTTCCTATTCTATAAAATTCATATGTTCTTTGATAATAATCCTTGAATTTTTTAAAATCAATTTCCTTTGATTCTTTTCTAACAATTTTTTCTAATAATATCCATTGTTTTTCAAAATCAAATTCTTGTAGAGTATCAGTTAAATCAAAAAAATACCTTTAACCATACACAACAATTAAACACAAATTTATTAAAATTTATTGTAAATTAATTAATTTTTCAAAAAAAATAATTCTAAGTCAACTTTAAATAGTAGTTTTTGGCTAATAATAGCATGGTAGAAGAAGTTTTGAGAACAAAAACAGGTATACAAGGATTAGATAAAGCATTGAATGGGGGTATCCCACAAGGAAACATTGTTCTCGTTTCAGGTGGAGCAGGAACAGGAAAATCCACTTTGTGTTTACAATTCTGTGTTAACGGTGCTTCTCTATTAGGAGAAAAATCATTGTATTTTTCAACAGAACAAAACAGAAAAGAATTGTACAAACAAGCAAATAGTTTTAATTGGAACATAGAAGCATTAGAACAAAGAAACTTGTTAAAAATAATTTATTTTGATGTAACAGAAGGAGATTCTTTCATAGAAAAAATGAGTGCACTAATAGAAGATTTTAAACCAAAAAGAATTGTAATAGATTCTCTAACAACATTAACAGACTCAATGCTAGTTTCTGGTGTTCTAGACGACAAAGGATTCTCAATGGTACAAATAGCAGAAACAGTAAATCCTATTCCAAGAACAGAAAAAATAGTGTCAAAATCATTATTATACCACTTATTCAAAAAATTAAAACTCTTTGGAGTAACAACCTTATTAACAACAGAATTACCAGAAGACGGAAAACAACTAAGCGCAGATGGGGTGAGTGAGTTTATATCGGACGGCGTAATGTTATTGTATTATGTTGGTGTTGGTTCTGCTGATTATCGTAGTCTTGATGTTAGAAAAATGCGTTATACTAATCATGATAAATCAACTCTTACTTATGATTTAAGCGAAAATGGTATTAATTTCAAAGAATCAGAATTATAAGAGTGTGATTAAATTGCTTTTGCCTTTTGAAGAAATAATTTTGCAAGACTATTTTTTAAAATCAATTTTTTTTATAGTTTCTTTTTTTTTGTTAGGTTTGTTAGTAAAATTTATTGATGATGCTTTTGACGAAAAAGCGTATTCTAGAAAAATTGCGTTAGTTGTTTCTCCAATAACCGCTATTTTTTGGGCTTATATAATGTCATTGGATCCGGCCGCAGCATTATTGTTAACAGCAATAATTATTGGTGTTCTAGTAAAAGGAAAAATAGATAATGTTGCTTTTGTAATAGCTGTTTTGTGTGTTTACCTAGTCTATTTTTTTATTGGAGATTGGCAATTTATTTTCAATATAATATTTTTGTTTGTGCTAATAATAATTTCTATTGGAGGAATAATTGATGAAATAGGAAACGATTTTGTTGACAGAAACAATCTATTCAAAAAAGGTTTTTTTAGAAAAATTATTCACTGGTTTTTTGAGTATAGGTTCGTAATGAAAATATTCGTATTATTTTTTGCTCTAATAGGAACATACGATTTATTATTTTTTATAGCTTTTTTCTTTTGGGATTTGGGTTATGAGCTAGTAATGCATTATAGTAAACATGTTTTAAGAAAACGAAAGTTTTATTATAATAAACGCGCTAATGGTTACTAGTATGGGCAAAAAAGAAGAAGCACTAGAAGTTTTAAACGATTTACTAGGATTAGAAGATGTTTTGGCTTGCATGCTAGCAAGAAAAGATTTGGGTGGCGTAGTCCCAGAAAAAATGAAGATTAAAGACGCTTCTTTTTGGAATGTTGTAAAAGAATCAACTAGCAAAATATTTCCAGTAATAGAAAAATTTTATTTATATAAAGTGGAAAGAGTTAATTTAGAATTAGGAGAATACGTGATAATATTTGCTCCTGTAAACCAAACTTACTCTCTAATGGTCATAATACCATCTTTGGCCAACATGGGTTTAATAGATGTTGAAGTAGAAAACACGAAAAGAAAAATAGGACAAATATTAGATAAAAAAGAAGAATAATTTTGGTGATTTAGATGAAAGTGTTAATAATTGGAATTGGTGCGGTTGGGGCAATTTTGTCAAAACTTTTATCTGATGATGAAAACGTTGAATCAATTTTGTGTGGGGACATAGATTTAGAAAGAGCAAAAAAATTTTTGAATTTCAAATCAAAAAAAATAAAACTAATTTATTTAGATGCCAAATCTGTTGACGATATTGTTCTTGTTTCAAAAGGTTTTGATTTAATAATTAATACTTCATTACCAAAATTAAATTTGAATATAATGAATGCGGCTTTGTTGGTTGGTGCCAATTACCAAGATTTATGTTCTGAAATTGATGATTCTTATTGTCCAGAACAATTGAAATTAAATAAAAAGTTTGAGAAAAAAGGGCTAGTTGGTTTAATAAATACTGGGATGGCTCCAGGTGTAACAAATATTCTTGCGAAAGAATTATCTTTTATGTTTGATGAAATTGATTTAATTAAAATAAGAACTTTGCAAGATCAAATATCAATAAATCCTATTTTTGCTCTATCTCCGGAAATTATTTTGGAAGAAGCTATGCAACCAGCCGTAAAATTTGAAAATGGTAAATTTTTAGTTGTAAAACAATTTTCAGAATTCGAAGATTTTGAGTTTTATGATGGTTATTTTAGGTTTGTTTATTCAGTGCATGGCGATGAAATAGCTACTTTGTCGAAATACATTAAAGCAAAAAAAATTAATTTTATGGCAGGGGGAACAGATGTTGAATCATCTAAGTCAATTTTTGATTTAGGTTTGTTGACAACTGAACCAATGGTTATCAATGGAGTTAAAATTATACCTTTGGATATTATTTCTCAGGTTCCAATTGATATTCCCACTCCATTCGATATGAATGAAATGATTAAGAACGGAACTTTTAAAGACTCTGAAATGATTGTCACTGTTGAATTGTTTGGGCGTAAATTTGGAAAGAATTTTAAGGCCAAATCGTTAGTACAATTTCATTCAGCCAAAGAAATAAACAATTTGTTTGAAGGCGCAAATTATATTTCTTTTTCTACTGGGCTTTCGGCTTATTGTTTTTCAAAAATTATTTTTAAAACTAAAAAGCGAGGAGTATTTCCGCCAGAAGCTCTTAGTAATGAATCAATCAACATGATAATTTCAGATTTAATTGCAAGCGGTTTAAAAATAAAAAAATTTTTTTCTAATTAATTTTTTTAAAAATAATAAATTAAATTCGATTTGGTAAGTTTGTGTTTGGTTGCTTTTTTTGGATAATTATTTTAATTTTGGCGAAATTATATTTCGTGGTGGGATGTGCCAAATTTGATTTTTAGTAAATTTAAGTTTTTTATTAAAACTTTTTGCAATAAACATTCCAAAATCCATTTTTGGCTCTAAATAGCTAGCATCAGTATGTGCTTTTTTTCGCCAAGAAATAGCTGTATCAAATACATCAGTCACAAAACCATTTGTTTTAGAAAATAAATTATTTTTTTGAGTTTCTTTAATTAAGGCAACTGATAATATTTTTGGGATGTTTGTTTTTTTATATTTTGGATCAATTGCAATAATTTCTGGTAAAATTGTATTGAATATTTCCCAATCTTTTGTTTTACTTGGGTTGCCATACATCCATCCGCTCCAAGACCCTATTTGAAAAGGGGCTGCAGCAACAATTTTCCCGTTTTTTTCTATAATTATTCCACTCATCACATATTTTTTTAATAAGTTTGAGAAAGTTTTTTTGTTATAATTAATTATAAAATCTTTTGGATAACATTGATGAATTAAATTAGATATTTTCGAATAATCTGAATTTTTAATAAACCTAACTTTTATTCCTTTATCTTTTTTTATTAAATTAAGTTTTATTCTATTATATATTTTGGCTAAAATAAATTCAATTAAAATAGTTTTTCCTGCTTGCCATTTTTTTGGATTATTTTTTTTATATTCAAAACCCCCTGATATCCAATTTATTCCTTCTTTTGTAATATATTTTTTTTCTTTGATTAATTTAGAATAGTTATTTTTGTGTTTAATATAATCCCACCCTATTAAAAAATCAAATTTCTTGTCAATGATAACTTTTTCAAGTTCATTAAACATTTTAAAAGTTATTTTAACTATATCTTTAGAATATTTGTCTAAAACACAATTGTCAACAAAACACCCGCCTTTATATATTTTATTATTTACTCGTGTTTCAATTGGTAAAACGCCAATTGATGCAATAATTTCATTTTTGTTTATTGCTAAAAGTTGTATGGAATTTTTTTCATATTTATATCGTTCTATCCAAGAGTGCTCTTTTACATATTCAAATTCTTCTCTTTTTTTAAATACTGAATCAAAAAAAAGTATATTTAACTTATTTTCAAATGAATTTGAATAGTCTTTAAATTTTATTTCCATAGTACCACTATATAATTATTGAATTAAATGAATGTGTTCTAATTTCTGATTTTTCATTTGGTTTTTTGTAATGTTCTCCACCGAAAAAAATTGTAATAAATGGCGTGTTGTGTGTAAACTCTAAAAGCTTTTCTTGTTGAATATATATTTTTTTCCCAAGCGCTTCAAGTCCAGTTTCACAACCAGAAACAAACATTAAACTTTTTTTAGAACTAAAATATTTTTCTAATTTCATAGGTGTCTCTAAAATAAACTTTCCGCTTGATGAAAGAATATAACATTTATTTCCAATAAGTTTATGCCCTAACAAAATATTATTCCCATATATTGCACCTATTGCGGTTGATGAGTTGGGTTTTTCAGTAAATCCAACCGGATAAAATAAAGTTGTTCTATATAATAAAGATTTATTTTTAAATGCAATTTCATCCAAACCTGTTTTTTCCAAAAACTTTTCTGTTGCAGGGAAATTTTCTATTTCTTTTATAATTCTACGCGATCTATCGGTTTTTGTAATTTCAAAATCATTAGATGCTTTTTGCATTTCTAAAAAGCCATCAACTATTATATTTTTATTTGTGTAAATACAAAGGCCCACTATTGAATTAGTCAATACTTTGTTTTTGAAAAATTGATAATTACAACTAAGATTTCCATCGTCAATATTTGCTCCGCCTATCAAATAATAATCTTTAAGTTCTGAATCAATTATGTTTAATATTTCATCATCTTTTGCGACACCATACCCTATTATGGATGTGAGGGGCAGCAATTTACAAAAGATATTTCCAATTCTTTGAGATTTAATTAAATTAATTTTTTTAAATATTGGCAGGGTTGGCATAGTTGGTCCAGAAGTAAATTCAATTAAAATTTTATTTTTATAGTTTTGGGGTTCAAATTTTTTTATTTGATTTATAACTTTTTTAACTGCTTTTATAGGGGCTTGTTTAGTTTTTGTTGCGTATGTTTCAAACACTTGTATTTCTTCGGAATTTATTAATAAAATAATGATTCCTTTGGTTCCACAATGACAGTTAGTAATATACCCAGGGGTAGTACAACCTACTAATGGGGTACTAACGGGTATTTTTGTAAATATTTTATTTAAAATTTTTTTAAAACCGTTATTTTTTGCATAATGTATTGTAGAAAACATAAAACATAAACTAGGGTTTCCTGAAAGACTTTTTTTGGCATTAAGAATTGCTTCTTCTGCGGCTTTTTCTGGGTCCCAGTTTTGGCTTGTTCCTATTCCTACTTCAAAAACCATTGTTTATCATTTTAGTATTGTTTTTTGTGTAATAATAACTTTTCTGTTATCAAAACAAGCTTTTTTTGTATTATTTTTTGTTTTGTTTAGAATAAGTAGATTACGGCGGTTATTACACAACCATATTTTTTGTTTATTTTTGCTTTTTTTGTGATAATTTTTTTTTGTATTATTTTTTGTTTTCTGTTTTTAGCCATTTCTCCTAGTTTTTTTTCTAAAACTGTTGTTACTTTGTTTTCATTTTTTCCTTTGGCTTCCATTACAAAACCATATTTTTGGTTGTTGAATCCTATTCCGATTCCTGAGCAAATAATTTCTTTTTTTAATCCGTTTTGTGTGCTTAATACGCAGGGCACAAAGCTACCTTTTTCTATCATAAATTTTTTTGTTATTTTTGTATTTTTTGCGAGTATTGATGATACTTTTATTAGGTTACAATCGTGTATTCCTGCGTCTATTAAAGCGTTGTCAAAAGCGTTTAATTTGCTAGTATCAGATTCTCCAAAACCACTTGTTATCGCAATTTTTTTTGTTATCCCCAAGCATTTCATAAAAAAATAATGTTTTTAGTGTTTTTAATTATTCGTTCTTTGGCGAAGCAAATTTAATATGTTTCTTTTAATATTTTATTTATGTTTTTTAGTGATTCTTCAAAAAATTTGATTTTTAGGGTTTTGTTTGAGGAATGGCCGCTTTCTGCTAAAGAAATTTATTCTAGGGTTGAAAAAATTTCTTCTAAAGAAATTTCTTATCAAGCTGTTCACAAATTATTATTATCGTTTGTTGAAGAAGGTATTGTTATTAAAATTGAAGGAAAATATTTGCTTAACCAACAATGGGTTGAAAAAAACTTGGTTTTTCTTTCAAAACTTTTGGAAAATTTGAAAACAGGTTCAAAAGTTTTTAGTTTTGAAGAAAAAATTATTTTTGAAACTATTTTTGAAGTTGATAAATTTTTAGTTGAAACTTGTAAACGTTTAGAACTTTCTAAAAATGACGAAATTGTTTTACAATGGATTCATTTTTGGATTCCATTATTTGTTGAAAAAAATACTTATTGTGAAATGCGAGAATTTATTTTGAAATCAAATTTTTATTCTATTACTCCTAATGCAAAACCAATTGATAAGTGGTGTGCAGAATTTTGGAAAAAGTTGGGGGTAAAAGAAAAAATTGGAGTAAAATTTGGATTTGATAATAGTTTTTTTGTATTTAGAGATATGATAGTACAAGTGTTTTATCCTATTGAAATAAAAAATGCATTAGATGAAGTATATAATTCAACAAAAGATCCATCTAAATTGGATATAAATAATTTTTTCAAAACTGTTTTTGAAAAGAAGACGAGAATTCCTGTTCTTGTTTCTAGGAATAAAATTGTGGCTGATGAATTGAGGAGACAGGTTAAGAGTTGTTTTTAATTTTAAATAAAATCATTTTATTTGTTTTAAGAATTTTTGAATTCCTTGTTGTTTTAATAATTTGTATTTTTGAATTTTTTTGTTTCATTAAGTTTTTCTGTTTCACTTTGTAAAACTTCGATTTGTTTTAAGAAATATGATTAATTTGATAATAATTTAAATAGTTTGTACTTAATTTAATCGTGGTTATTCCAAACAAAAGTTCAAAACCAAAAATATCACATTGTTTTGTATTAGTATAAGTGACTAAAATGATTTCATGGCAAGAGTTTGAAAAAGTTAATTTGAGAATAGGCACAATAATAAAAGTGGATGATTTTCCAGAAGCAAAAAAACCAGCTTATAAATTAGAAATTGATTTTGGAGAATTTGGAATAAAAAAGTCTAGTGCCCAAATAACTCAATTATACAAAAAAGAAGATTTAATCGGAAAACAAATAATTGCTGTAACAAATTTTCCACCAAAACAAGTAGCAAATTTTATTTCAGAATGCTTAGTAACTGGATTCATAACAGAAAATGGTGTTGTGCTAGCAACAATAGACAAAAAAACAAAAAATGGTTTAAAATTGTTATAAAATAATACAATTGATTTGGCTTCAGAAAAACTAAGAAACGAATTTAAAAATAAAAGATAAATTCTCATAATAGAAAGCCAGTTTGTTTATTTAAAAAGCTAATTTGAAATACGACAATCGCCTTTGAAAAAGCAAGGTTTAAAAACTTTGAACTTTATAAGTTAATTATATTTTCCCCGGTATGGTCTTTGTGGCAATGCCGGGCAGTAATAATTTTTTCTAGTTCTTTGTTCAAATAAATTGAGTTATCACAAATCTTTTTTAGTGATGCAGAAGAACTGCTTTTGAAATAAGCGTTTATAACAGTTTTTCCTAGTTTTTGAACTTTTTTTATTGCGGGTACAAAATCTTCGTCTCCAGAAACAATTGTTGCGGTATCATAATTATCTTCATAAGCTTCTGAAACAAGATCAATAGCTAAATTAACGTCATCTCCTTTGATATCAAAAATAAAACCATTTTTTCTTTTGTGTTTTCTTAATTTACACAAAACTAAATTAAAATTAGGAATTTTTTTTAAACTATCAAAGAATTTTTGTTGATTCCAATATTTTTCTTGGTTAAAACTAATGTCGAGAGAAGCATTATAATAAAATATTTTTGTTGAAGAATCATTATTCAAGAGTTTAATAAGTTCTCTAAAACTAATGTTTTGTAAACCAATTTTTTTTAAATTATGATATAAATTGCTACCATCAATAAAAATATGTGTTCTTTTCATAAAAAAAGTGTTTTGCTCTTGATTTAAAAACTTGTTTCGAATTACGACAATAGTCATATTTAAAACTCTTTTTTTGTTTGAGATTGTTATGGATTTTAAGAGTGTTGAGGAGAAGTGGCAAAAATCTTGGGGAGAATCTAAACTATTTGAGGTTAGGGAAGATAAGAAAAAAAAGTTTTATGTTTTGTCAATGTTTCCTTATCCTAGTGGTTCTGGTTTGCATTTGGGTCATGCCCTAAATTTTGTTATTGGAGATGTTTTTGCTAGATTTAAAAGGATGCAAGATTTTAATGTTTTACAACCAATGGGTTTTGATGCTTTGGGTCTTCCTGCAGAGAATGCTGCTATTAAGGCTTGTGAGCATCCAGAGGATTATACTAATAATTCGATAAAAAATTATGTTAGACAATTATCTTCTCTTGGCTTGAGTTATGATTGGTCTAGAGTTGTTAATACTGCTGATCCTGATTATTATAAGTGGGATCAATGGATTTTTTTAAAAATGTTTGAAAAGGGATTGGCTTATCAAAAAGAGAGTGCTGTCAATTGGTGCCCCGAGTGTAATACTGTTCTTGCTAACGAACAAGTTCAAAATGGTTTTTGTTGGAGGCATGAGGAAACAAAAGTTAAGATAAAACATTTGAAACAATGGTTTTTCAAAATAACTGATTATGCTGATGAATTGTATGAGTCAATAGATTCTTTGGATGGTTGGCCACAAAAAACTAGGGCAATGCAAAAAAATTGGATTGGAAAAAGTCATGGGACAGAAATTAGTTTTGAGATTAATGGAAAAAACTGGAATATTTTTACTACTAGGCCAGACACTATTTTTGGTGTTACTTTTATGGTTGTTTCAGCACAACACAAAAATTTATTTGAATTAGTTACAAAAGAACAAAAAAAAGAAGTTGAAAATTTTTTAAAAAGATTAAATTCTGTTTCAGAAAAAGAATTAGAGTTAATGGAAAAAGAAGGAGTTTTCACTGGGAGTTATGCTGTTAATCCTGTTAATAATGAAAAAATTCCAGTGTATGCTGGTAATTTTGTTTTAGCTGATTATGGTTGTGGGATGGTAATGGCTGTTCCTGCTCATGATCAAAGAGATTTTGAGTTTGCAAAAAAATATGGTATTAAAATAAAACAAGTTATTGATGGAAAAATAACAGAACAAAGAGCTTTTACTAATGAAGGAAAATTAATTAATTCAAAAGAATTTGATGGAATTGAAAGTAATAAAGCGATTGAAAAAATAACTGATTTTTTGATTGAACAAAAAAAAGGAAAAAGGGTTGTTAATTTTAAGTTGCGTGATTGGGGTATAAGTAGACAAAGATATTGGGGTACTCCAATACCAATTATTCATTGTGAAAAATGTGGTGTTGTTCCTGTACCAGAAAAAGATTTACCAGTAAAATTACCAAGACAAGTAAAATTTGGTAGTGGTAACCCTCTTTTGACAAACAAAGATTGGATTAATGTTATTTGTCCAAAGTGTGGTAATAATGCTAGAAGAGAAACGGATACGATGGATACTTTTGTTAATTCTAGTTGGTATTTTCTTCGTTATGCTGATCCAAAGAATAATGAAAAAATTTTTGACAAAGAAAAGGCTGGTTATTGGTGTCCAATTGACCAATATATTGGTGGTTATGAACATGCTTGCATGCATTTAATTTATATTAGATTTTATACAAAGTTTCTCGCTGATTTAGGTTTAATTAATTTTAGGGAACCAGCAAAAAAATTGTTTCACCAAGGAATGTTGAATGGAGAAGGCGGGGTAAAAATGTCGAAGAGCAAGGGTAATGTTGTTTTACCAGAAACTGTTTCAGAAAAATATGGTATTGATACTGCTAGACTATTTTTGTTATCAATTGCTTCTCCTGACAAGCCAAGAGATTGGAGCGAAAAAGGAATACAAGGTTCTTTAAAATTTGTTAATAGAATATTTGATTATTTTGAAAAAAATGTTTTTGGAGAGGATTCAAAACAAACTCTTTCAAAATTAAACAAAACAATAAAAGATGTTACAAAAGAAATTGATAATTTTGAGTACAATACTTCTCTAATAAAATTAAGGCAATTGTTTGAACACATTGAAAAAAATAGGGTTTCGAAGGATACAAGTGAAAAATTTTTGAAATTAATGAGTCCTTTTTGTTCCCATATTATGGAAGAATTGTGGGAAAAAATTGGTAACAAACCATTTATTAGTAATGCAAAATGGCCTTCTTTTAATGAAGAATTAATTGATGAACAATTAGAAAGAATAGAATCAATAATTGATCTTGTAAGACAAGACATAATAAAAATAAAAGAATTGGCAAAAATAGAAAAAGTTTCTAGCGTGAAAATAATTGTTGCTCCAAAATGGAAGTGGGATGCTCTAAAAATAGTTAAAAATGTTTGTGGGGAAAAACCAGATTTTAGAATAGCAATGAATGCTTTAATGGAAAAAGAAGAAATGAAAAAAAATGGTAAAGAAATACAAGGATTCCTAAAAGTACTAATGAACAAATACAATGATTTCAAGTTAGTTAATGAGTTTGATGAAAAAAAAGTTTTAGAAGAAGTAAAACCATTATTAGAAAAAGAATTTGGAGTAATAGAAATTGAAAACGCAGAAGAATCAAAAGAAATAAAAGCAAAAAATGCTTTTCCAACAAAACCCGCTTTGATAGTACAATAATTAAATCAAACTCAATTTTTCTAAAATTGATTTTAATTCTCTATAATTATGTTTTCTTTTTAGTATTGCGATTAAGAAAATTTCTTCATTAATTAAAGAGTAAATTGCTCTTTTTTCTATTCCATTATCATTGAATCTAATTCTAAATAATTTTACTTTAAACCCAGTTAATGCCTTGTTATGAAAAGGGTTTTCTTTTACTAAAATAAGTTTTTTTGCTAATTGCTTTTTAGTTTTTTCAGATAAAATATTTACTTCTTGCATGAAAATGTTTGATGGGTTTAAATAATATTTCATTTTTTAGCACCGAGAACTTTAAATAAGTCTTTTTCAGTACCAAGCGGAACTTTTCCTTGTTCAATTCCTTCAACCATTTTTGTTAGAAAAAAGTGTTCTTCTGGAGTTAATTCAGGATCAATTTTGTCTCTAATTGATTCTCTTATCAATTCTTGTACGTTAGAATAACCATTTTTTTGAGAAAATGTTTGAGCTTTTTTCAACAATGTTTTTGGCAATCTAACATTTATTTGTGTATTCATAATACCATTTGATACCAATAAATATTAAATACTTTTCTCTTCTATTAATTCTCTACAAATTTCTTTGTTAAATTCTTCAAAATCTTTTAAACGAACAAGCCAACCCTCAACAAGAACAATTTTTAATTCTTCTAAATCATTTAATGCCTTGTCTAGCAATAACTGGTTGTAATTAGTAAAACATAATAATTCGTCTTTAGTATAATATTTTTTTTCATTAATTAAAACAAACAATATTTTTTGATGAGTATCAGAAAAATTTTTGTGTTCTGAAGCTTTTCTAAGATATGCGTTTTGCATTACTGTTATCATCAAATTTCACCAAAAATTTTTGTATTAGGGGTTTCAAAATTTTTAAAAAAAAGTTTTTTTTCAATAGTAGAATGTCTGACAAGAAAATAATTTTCTTTTAGATTATTATTAATTATTTTTTCAACATCTTCAAAGTTATCATAAGAAATAATTTTTTCAAAAAATTTTTCTTCTTGCATAACATTTTCTGTGTTAACGGAATTAATATATGTTGAGTAGAAAAAAAATCAACTTTTTAGTTGACTTTTCAAATTAGTTTTCCCATAATAATTTCATCGAAAAGTTTTTGGTCTCTTTGCAAAGATTTTTTCTTTTTGCCATCAATTTTGAAACCAAATTTTTTGTAAAAACTAATTGCTTTTTTGTTGTCAGAAAAAACGCTTAATTCTATTCTCTTTAATTTTAATTTTTTTGTTCTATCAAACAATTTTTTCATTAATTTTGTACCAACTCCTTTTCTATGGTAATTTGGTGAAACAAAAATAACAAAATCAGCAGAATGATTTTTTCTTCCCTCAAATGGTCTCAAACTAGAAAAACCAATTACGTTTTTGTTTTCTATTGCAAGAAAAGAATTTTGTTTTTCTTTTAAAAGTTTTTTTGTTAAATTTTTTGGGGTTGTCCTAGTTTTTGTACTTAAAGTATTTTTTGTTATTTCAGGGCTAAGCCACAATTCAGATAATTGTTTAGAATATTTTTTGTTGAAATTAATTATATTCATAATAAGTTTTACTTTTTACTAATTAATTAATTTTTCCTTTTGTTAATTGATTGTTTTTTTAAAAAATTAGTATTTAAAAGACTTTTTTATTCTATTTTTGTTAAAGGTTGATTTGGATTGGTTGAAAAAAAACAAAGAGTTCTTGTTACTAGTGCTTTGCCTTATGTTAATAATATTCCTCATTTAGGAAATTTAATTGGTTCTGTTTTGAGTGCTGATTGTTATGCTAGGTATCAAAGGCTAAAAGGAAAAGAAGTGTTATTTGTTTTAGGAACTGATGAGTATGGTACAACAGCACAAATAAAAGCTAAGGAAGAAGGGATAACAGTAAGAGAATTAGTAGATAAATATTTTTTAATTCATAAAAAAGTTTATGATTGGTTTCAAACTAGTTATGATTGTTTGGGTAGAACAACAAGTGATGAAAACAAAAAAATTGCTCAAGAAATTTTTTTGAAATTGTATGATAATGGAGTTATAGTTGAAAAAGAGGTTGAACAATTATTTTCAGAAAAGAGTAATTCTTTTTTGAGTGATAGGTTTGTAGAAGGAGAATGTCCTCATTGTGGTTATGAGAAAGCAAGAGGTGATCAATGTGATAAATGTGGAAAATTATTGGATCAAAAAGATTTGATTAATCCTAAGAGCAAAATTGATGGTAGTATTCCAATAATGAAGAAGACAAAACACTTGTATGTTAATTTAAAAAAAATGGAGCCATTATTAAAAAAGTTTTTTGAAGAAAGAAAAAAGAATTGGAGCCAACAAGCAGTTTCAATAACAAAACAATGGTTGAAAAAAGGTTTAGAAGAAAGAAGTATTACAAGAGATTTAGAATGGGGTATTCCAGTTCCATTAAAGGGTTGGGAGGGAAAAGTGTTTTATAGTTGGTTTGATGCTCCTATAGGTTATATTGGAATAACGGCAGAATGTTTAGGGGAAAAATGGGTTGATTGGTGGAAGGTAAAAGATGTTTTATTATATCAGTTTATGGGTAAAGATAATGTTCCTTTCCACTCAATAATGTTTCCTGCTTATTTGATTGGTGCAAAAGATAATTATCATATTATTGATGTTCTTGATTCAACAGCTTATATTAATTATGAGGGTGGAAAATTTTCTAAAAGTAATAGTGTGGGTGTTTTTGGAAATGATGCAATTGATTCAGGAATAAAGTCTGATTTGTGGAGGTATTATTTGTTTAGAGTTAGACCAGAAGATAATGATGCTGATTTTTCTTGGAATGATTTTGAAGCAAAAATAAATAATGAGTTAATTGGTAATCTTGGAAATTTTGTTAATAGAATTGTTTCTTTGAATGAAAAATTTTTTGATGGAAAAAAACCTTTAAAAACAAAAAGTTTTTTGAAAAAAGATGTTCAAAAATTGTTAAAAGAATATTTTGTTCTAATGGATAAGAGTAGAGAAAGAGATGCTTTGATGAAAGCAAATGAAATTTCTTCTCTTGGAAACAAATTTGTACAAGACAATGAACCATGGAAAATAGTGAAAGAAAATAAAGAAAAAGCTGGAGAAATAATTGCTGAAGGAATTGATTTGTTAAAAATTCTTGCGTTAGTATATTATCCTTTTATTCCAACTGCGAGTGAAAAAATTGCTGAAATAATTAAATTTGATATTTCAACTGGTTTTGAAAAAGCTTTTGAAGAGGTTAAAAGTGGTAATAAAATAAAATTTGTTGGAATATTGTTTAATAAATTAGAAAAAGATTTTGTTGAAGAATTGAAAAAAAAGTTTTCTGGAAAATGATTATTATTTTATTAGTTTTAATCATTTTTTATTTTAGTCATTTACTTTTTAAGCATTTTCCTTTTCCAATTCTAATAATAAAAACATATTTTTAGTATGAAAAAGAGGGGTGTATATGGCTAAAAAGAAAAAAAATAATTCTAAAAATGTTCAAAAAAAAGAACATGTAGAACACAAAAAAAATGATTCTAAATCAATTATTCCAAAAAATCAAAATAGTATTATGACAATGGCAATTTTTTTGATTATTGGTTTGATAATAGGTGCGTTAATAACTTATGGGGCTATTCTTAGTGCTCCAATGAGTTCAGAATCATACGAATTACCAGATGCTAATTCAATAAATGTTAATGAATTATCACAAAAAGTAGAAGCTTATTTGAATGAAAATTTTTTAAGCGATAATTCTGTTGTTGTAACAATAACTGGTATTGAAAAAGTAGACAATGGTTTTTTTGAGCTAACTTTTGAAATTAAAGAAGGGAGCGAAGTAGTAGCAGAAGGATCTGTTTTTGCTTCTGAAAACAATTTAGTTTCTCCAGGAGCATACATATTCAATTTGGATGAACCATTGAATATTCCTACTGAAGTAGATAATAATGAAGAACAAATTTTTACAAAAAGTGAGGAACCAATTGTTGACTTATTTATAATGAGTTTTTGTCCATTTGGTTTACAAGCAGTTAGAGAATTTTCTGAACCAATCCAATTATTATCTGAACGTTCAGATACTAAATTAGGGTATGTTATTTACTCTAATTATGCGAGTAGTTATGGATTAAAAGCAGAAGATTATTGCTTTGACGAAGAAGAAAAATATTGTTCAATGCATGGTATAAATGAGGTAAATGAGGATGTAAGAGAACTTTGTATTCAAAAATATTATCCTGAAAAAATTTGGGAATATATGGATTTACTTGTAGAAGATTATTATGCTGGGCTAGTTTCAACTTCTAATATTGAGTCAAAATGGAAGGATTATGCTCAACAAGTTGGAATAGATGTTGAAAAAATAGAACAGTGTTTTGCTGAAGAAGCAATTGAATTACTTGAAGAACAAGTTTTATTAAATTCAATTTACAATGTAACAGGTAGCCCAACAGCATTGATTAATGAAACAAAATACACTGGGGATAGGAATCCAGAAGCATTCAAACAAGCAATTTGTTCAGCCTATTTTGAAGCTCCAACAGAATGTGAGCAAGTATTAGATGATAGTAATCCTGCTGTGAACGGAAGTTGTTAAATAATTTAAAAGAATTGCTTTTGCAATTCTTTTTTCTTTTTTTTAAAAGTATTTTTATTTTTTTTGACATTATTATAATTATGACTGATTTTTTTGAAAATAATAAATTTCTATTTTTATTAGCATTAACAAATTTTTTAATTGGTTTTTATTCAATAACATATTATTTTTCACAATTATTTAAAGTTGATTTTTGGTTTTGGTTGTTTGTTATTGATTGCCCTTTTTATTCAATATTATTTGGATTAATTTTGTTGTTAAAAATAAAAAAAATAAACATTTCATTATTAAATTTTGTTGTTATTGTTGGTTCAATAAAATATGCTTTTTGGACCCTGTTTGTATTATTTATTTCAGGAAACTTTTTGAATAATAGTTTGATTGTTTTTAGTCACATTTTGTTTTTATTACAAATAATTGTTTTTTACAAATATTCTAAATTCAAAATAAAACATTTGTTTATTGTTTTGTTTTGGTTCTTGTTAAATGATTTTTTTGATTATGTTTTGTTTTTACATCCTTTTTTTGAAACAAATTTTTTTGTAGAAGTAGCATCATTTTCAATAATAATGACTATTTTTGTCACAATTTTTGTATCAATATTTTTTTCAAAAAAATAATGATTTTTTTTTATTAGGAAAACATATAAACTATTTCTATCTTATTTTTTTAGAGATTATGTATTCTATAAGAGGTTTGGGAGCTTGTCAAGAAGTTGGTAGAAGTGCTTTTTTACTAGATTTTGGAGAAAAATTTTTGTTAGATTATGGTTTAAAATTAAATCCAAAAGGAATAGAATATCCTCTTGAGATTAAAGAAAATATTAAAGCAGCAATAATCTCGCATGCTCATTTAGATCATTCGGGTTATTTACCTTATTTTTATAATAAGTCTGAAGTGCTTAGTTTTATGACACAAGCAACATTAGAAATTGCGGATATTCTTTGGTTGGATTCTATTAAAATTGCTGAGTTTGAAGGATTGGCACCAAAATATTCTAAACAAGAAGTTATTCGTACTCACAAATATAATTTTATTAGTAATTATAGAAAAAAAGTGCATTTAACAAACAATAATTCTCTAGAATTTTTTGATGCTGGGCACATTTTAGGTTCATCCCTAGTAAAATTAACTCATAATAATAATTCTTTTCTTTATACTGGTGATTTTAAAGTTGATGAAACGCAATTACACATTGGTGCCGATATTAATGTTGGAAAAGTGGATTATGTTTTGATAGAATCAACTTATGGTGATAGAGAACACCCTAATAGAAAAGAAGTTGAAAAAAGGTTGTGTGAATCCGTTCAAGAAACAATTGATAATGGTGGGTGGGCTATTATTCCTGCTTTTGCTGTTGGAAGAAGCCAAGAACTAGTTGATATTTTAACTGGTTATGGTATACAAGCAGATATTTGGTTGGATGGTATGGGAAAAAAAGTTGCTGACCTTTATTTAAAACATTCTGAATTAATAAAAAATCCAAAAAAACTTAAATCAGGATTAAACCAAGTTAATTGGGTTAAAGGAGATGCTGATAGAAAAAAAATTTTGAAAAAACCTTGTGTTATAGTTACAACAAGTGGAATGATGAAAGGGGGACCAGTAGTTGGTTATGCTCAAAAATTAATGAATGATTCCAAT
>JAQVAR010000045.1 GCA_028690725.1 Candidatus Iainarchaeum sp. | reverse complement strand
AACGGATTCGAACCGTTGAACGCACTTCGCCAAACTTTTTTTTAAAAAGTTTGATCAAAAATTTTAAGGTTAAAATCCCTATCGAGTAAAACGAAGATAGGTTTCGTATCCACCAGGCGAAACTGGTGATGCACGGGACAGGATTCGAACCTGCGAAGCCACTAAGGCATCAGGTATTTTACAAAATTATTCTTTTGCCCTAAACCTGATCGATTTGACCGCTTTCGTACCCGTGCTTAATTCATTGATTATTTTTAACCTATCTTTTCGTTTCGGCAAATAATTTTTGTATAAGAGTCTTTTTAAAGTTTTTACTTCGCTTTTTGGTATTCTAAAATCTGTTTGAGGATATTTTTTTTTAATTAAATAAGTTCCTCCTTTTTTAGCTTTTACTCCGAGAGAATTTAATAATAATACTAGTTCTTCAACAAATATTTCACTTCGAAAAGTACTTCCTAATCCTTTGCCATGTTTTCCAATATCACTATCAATTAGACCTGCTAAAAAAGCGATTTGTTTTTCTTTGCTAGAATCAAATACTATTTTTGGTATTTTGGCATTTATTGCTTTTTTACCAGAATGAATTTTTATAATTTTTGTAAAAAATCTAAAGAGAGTTTTGTTTGTTAATTCTAATTCAAAATGATTTTTTTTATTAATATTACAATAAGTATTTTTCTTAAACACTTTTTTTATTATTTTTAAAATTTCTTTTTCAATAAAAATTTTGTCTCCACTAGTAATAATTGTTTTATAATCAAAATTTTTTTCTTTTTTACGGAAAATATTTGGTAAACAACCATCTCCCAAAATTAATCCGGTTAAATAAGCAATGTTTTTGTCAAAACTTTTTGGTAATTTAATAATTTCTTGAGTTGTGCTAGAAAAATATTCAACATTATTCATAATCTCTTTAATCTCTTTTTTACATTTAAAGCGAGAAAGTTTTTCTATTGCTATTAATGGTATTGAAGCTCTTCCTAAAAACCAATCTTTTGTGGTGGGTTCTTTGATTTTGTAAGGAATTTTTTTAATCCATTCTTTTTTCCAATTCAAACCAAAGCTAATCCTTAATTTTTTGTCAATTTCTCTTAATTTTTTGTTGATAAAAATAGTTTGTTTTAAAATTTTGTGTTGTTTTGTAGAGTTAGAATATTTTTCTAAAACGCTATAAATTCGAATACACTTTCTTAGATTATTATCTTGTTCAGAATTATGTAATTCAAAAAAATCAAATTTCATAAAAAACTTTCATTTTTTTTAATTTTTAATTCTATTTATGGTGTTGTGCCGTGGTTATTTTTTTCATAAAAATTTAAATATATTTTTTTAATACTGTATAAATTGGTTTTATTGCTGTTATTACAAAAATTGCTATAAACCACCAAACATTAATGTTTTGTATTTCAGGTATTATTAATGTAAGAGTTATTCCGAATGCAATACAACTAATTTTTATTAATCCAATATCTAAATAATTCATTTTTTTTGTCTTTTTATTAATCCAATTAATCATTTTCAATTCTCCCTTATCTTCAATTGTTTTTATTTGTTTATAATTCTTGCGTTTTTGTTTTTTTTTTTACTTAGCTTTATTAACCTTTTTTATCTTTTTTTGTTTAGTATTAAGAATTTATTTTATTTTTAGGAGTTGATGATAATGAGTGAAAAATTAGTTTACATGTTTGAAGAAGGTAACAAAACAATGAAAATGCTTTTGGGTGGTAAGGGAGCAAATTTAGCTGATATGACTAATATTGGTTTGCCTGTTCCATATGGTTTTACTATTACTACTGATGTTTGTAAGAATTATTATGGTAATGGTGGAGAACATTCTCCTGAATTAGATATTCAAATGATGAATGCTATTAAAAAGTTAGAATCTAAAACTGGAAAAAAATTTAATGATTCTAAAAAACCATTGTTGGTTAGTGTTCGTTCTGGAGCACCGGCTTCTATGCCTGGTATGATGGATACTATTCTTAATCTTGGTTTAAATGATATTGTTGTTGAAACTCTTGCTAAAGAATCTAATAATCCAAGATTTGCTTTTGATTCTTATAGAAGATTTATTACAATGTTTGGTGATGTTGTAATGAATATTACTAGAATAAAATTTGAAGATTTAATGGATGAAATAAAAACCATTAATAAAATAAAACTTGATACTGAATTAGATGTTGAAATGTTAAAAGAATTAGTTTTAAAATTCAAATCACTTTACAAAAAAGAAACTGGTGAAGATTTTCCACAAGATCCAATTGAACAATTAAAAAGAGCTAGGGATGCTGTTTTCAAATCATGGATGAATGATAGAGCAATTATTTATAGAAGATTAAATAATGTTCCTAATGATTGGGGTACTGCTGTTAATGTTCAAGAAATGGTTTTTGGTAATATGGGGGAGGATTCTGGTACTGGAGTTGCGTTTACAAGAAATCCTTCTAATGGTGAAAACAAGTTTTATGGAGAATTTTTAATGAATGCTCAAGGAGAGGATGTTGTTGCTGGGATAAGAACTCCAAAGCATGTTGAAGAACTTAAAAAAATTTTTCCAAAAGTTTATGATGAATTAGTTGAGATAAGATCTAAGTTGGAAAGTGCTTACAAGGACATGCAAGATTTTGAATTCACAATAGAACATGAAAAACTTTATATGTTACAAACTAGGAATGGTAAAAGAACTGCAACAGCCGCAGTAAAAATTGCTGTTGATATGTTTGAAGAAAAATTGATTTCAAAAGAAGATGCTGTTCTAAGAATAGAACCTAGTACTCTGGATCAATTATTGCACAAACAATTTGACCCAAAATTCAAATATGATGTTTTAACTGAGGGTTTGCCAGCTTCTCCTGGTGCTGCTGTTGGAAAAGTTGTTTTTAATGCTCTTGATGCAAAAATGTGGGTTGAAAAAGGAGAAAAAGTTATTTTAGTTAGATTAGAAACTTCTCCAGAAGATATTGAAGGAATGCATTCTGCAGTTGGAATATTAACTGCTAGGGGAGGAATGACTTCTCATGCTGCAGTTGTTGCAAGAGGAATGGGTAAGTGTTGTGTTTCTGGTTGTGATGAAATAACAATGGATGAGAAAGGAAAAAAATTTACTTGTAAGGGAACAGTAGTAAAAGAAGGCGATATTATTTCTTTGAATGGTTCAACAGGGCATGTAATAATTGGTTCTGTTCCAGTAGTTGAACCAACTCTTTCAGGAGATTTTGCTACTCTAATGAAATGGGCTGATGAGTTTAGATTATTAAAAATTAGGACTAATGCTGATACTCCAAAAGATGCAAAGATTGCTCGCGATTTTGGTGCTGAAGGAATTGGTTTGGTTAGAACAGAACACATGTTTTTTGATTCTAATAGAATAAAAGCTGTTAGAGAAATGATTCTTTCAAAAAATGTTGAAGATAGAAAAAAAGCTTTGGCAAAAATAGAACCATTTCAAGTAGAAGATTTTGAAGGAATTTTTTCTGTGATGGATGGTTTACCAGTAATAATTAGAATGCTTGATCCTCCTTTGCACGAATTCTTGCCAAAAATAGAACAAGAAAAAGAAATTCAAGAAATTTCTAAAGAACTTGGTTATGATTCAAAAGAAATAATTGAAAAAATTGAATCTTTACACGAGTTTAATCCAATGCTTGGTTTTAGGGGTTGTAGGTTAGCAATAATTTATCCAGAAATAATGGAAATGCAAATTAGAGCAATTTTTACAGCAGCAATGAATGTTTCGAAAAACAAAATAAAAGCTTTGCCTGAAATTGAAATACCTTTAGTTGGAAATGTTAAAGAATATGAAATTTTGTCAAAAATAGTTCATAGAATAGCATTAGAAAAAGGTGCAAAAGGAAAAATTCATTATAAAGTTGGAACAATGATTGAAGTTCCAAGAGCAGCATTAATAGCAGGTATTTTAGCAGAAAAAGCTGAATTTATGTCTTTTGGAACAAATGATTTAACACAAATGACTTGTGGTTTTTCAAGAGATGATGCTGCAAAATTCTTAGCGCCTTATGTTGAAAAAGGAATTTATGCTATGGACCCTTTTCAATCAATTGATCAAGAAGGGGTTGGTTTGTTAATGAAACAAACAGTAAAATCAGCACGAGAAATAAATCCTGAAATTGATATTGGTATTTGTGGCGAACATGGTGGCGACCCAACTAGTGTTGAATTTTGTCACAATATTGGGATGTCAAACGTTTCTTGTTCTCCTTATAGGGTGCCAATAGCAAGGTTGGCAGCAGCACAAGCTGCAATAAAAAATAATAGAAAAAAAGACGATTAAAAATTTAACAAATAATTTTTTTAAAAGAGAAGTAAAAAACTTCTCTTTTTCTATTTTTTTTAATTAAATAAATTTTGTTTTATTTTTTTTTGGTTAAATTTTTAAATATTGAATTATTTATACTATAGTGCCTTCTAAAATAAAAAAATTTATTAAAAAAGATATTCCAAAATTACGATATGGGATAATGCATTCTAGAATCGGTTTTAATGATGGTGTTTCTATTGTAATGGAACAAGTAGAAAAAGTAATGTTACAAGAAATGAATATTCCTAAAGAAAATATTTTTTATTTGGTTGGTAAATCAAAAAAAATTTCTCCTCAAATAAATGAGAATGATATTTTTTTAGATAATTTAAATGGGAATAAATTGGCTGTTAAAAATTATTCTATTGGTTTTGGTGGTACAATAAGTGAAATTTTGGAAAAAGAAATTAATATTGGCAAAAATATTATTGAAGATTTTGTAAAAAAGAATAATATTGATGTTATTATAGCGCATAACACTTGTCATCCAGTTAATTTTATTTTATCATTATCTCTTTCGAGATATTATAGAGATTTTGTTAAAAAAAATAAAAAAACTCCAAAATATTTGCTTTGGTGGCATGATTCTCATTTAGAAAGAAGCCAGTTTTTAAAACCTGCTTTTGATGTTCAAAGATATTTGTTACAAGGGGTGCCGGGAAATTTTGTTGAATATATTATTTTTATTAATAGTTTACAATTTAAAATTGCTAAAAGTTATTTTTTGAATTTGTCAAAAGTTAGAAAAAATTTTTTTGAAGAAATTTCGAGAAATAAAGATGTTATTTATAATACTACTGAAACTTTTATTGATTCTTTTAAAGATTTAAAAAAATTTGATAATGAGACAAAAATTTTTATTAAAGATTTTAAACTTGTTGATTTATTATCTGAACAAAATTTAAATTTTGATGATTTAATTTTTTGTTTGCAACACACACGAATTTTGAAAAGAAAAAGAATTGATTTTGCATTAAAATATTGTTTTGAATTGCTTAATAAAATAAATGAAAAAAGAAAAATAAAAAAATCAATTTATTTTTTGGTTTCAGGAATGGATACTTTTGATGGTTCGAAGAAAAAAATCATTTTACTTCATAAAAAATTATCTTATCAAAATCCAAACAATAAAATTATTTTGGTATTTGCTGAAGATAATGAAACTAGTTTGTTATTTGAGGATTATCCAAGAATATTTGCTAGGCTTGGGGGAATATCAACTTATTTTAGTGAAATTGAAGGTTTTGGTAATAATTTGTTAGAAGTTTTAGCATCTGGTTTAATTCCTATTGTTTACACATATCCTGTTTTTAAAAAGGATATTGCAAAATATAATTTTAAGTTAATATCTTTAAACAAATTTGAATTTTCTAATGGTTCTATTAATGAAACTATTGATATTTTGAAAAATAATAGAAAACGAAAAATTTGGGTTAATATGAATTTGAATACTTTGAAAAAATATTTTTCTCATGAAATAATTAATTTTAAGTTAATGAGGGCAATTATACGAAAAAGAACTCATAAATAAATTTTTTAATTGCTCTTTTCTCAATTATCTTATGAAAATAATTTCTTGGAATGTCAATGGGGTTAGAGCCATATTAAAAAAAGATTTTCTTGTTTTTATGGAAAATATGAAATCAGATATTTATTGTTTGCAAGAAACAAAAATTCACAATTCAATGCTTTCTGATGAAATAAAAAATATTGGTGTTTTTGATAATTATAAATCTTATTGGAATGGTGCTGAAAGAAAGGGTTATTCTGGAACAGGAATAATATCAAAAATTATTCCTCTTAGCATAAAAAATGGTTTTAATAGTAAATTGTTTGATCATG
>JAQVAR010000044.1 GCA_028690725.1 Candidatus Iainarchaeum sp. | reverse complement strand
TGGAAAATTGATTGGTACAATAGAAATAACAAATCAAAAGAATTTGTCAAAAACATTTGATTTTAATTTAAATGTGTTTGGTGGTAATTGTGGTGTTGGTTTGAATGCTGATTTAAATGTTGATGGCCAAATAGCATTAACAAAAATTTTTACTAGAAAAGAAATTGATGTAGAATTCAATATTACAAATGATTCAAATGTTGGCTTTAATGTGATTGATATAAAAGTTCAAGAGTATCCTGACGCTGAAGTAAAATTTGAGAGAAATATTTTTCTTTCTCCAAATGAGTCAACTAAAGCAAGGATAACTGTGAGTTTCCTTGAAAATCAAGAACCTCAAGATAGAGAAGTTAATATTGATATTTTAACATCTGTTGGTCAATTTCAAAAGAAACAATTAATTAACTTTTCAGATGCTAACAAATCACCAGTTTATGATAAAATAGCAATAACTGGCTTTTTAACACATTTTGTTGCACCAGTAGCAGGAATATTATTATTAATAATAATCCTAGTAGTAATAATAGTGTTTTCTAGTAAAGGAAACAAAAAAACAAAAAAGAAATAAAATTTTTAAAAGGCCTTTTTGACCTTTTATTTTTTTTATAATATTTTTAAAATTTTGGATAAGTTATTTATTCTTTTTCTTTTAATAATTAATTTATGTTAGAAGATTTTATTGAACGTAATGATATAAATGCCGAATTTATTAATTTTTCAACTAATAGTTCAACTGATTTATTAATTGCTAATAAAAAACTTCCTGCGAGTTCTACTGTAAAAATACAATTATTTAATTCTAAAAATAATAATCCTTTTATTGTTATTACTCCTTTTCAATCCGAATTAAATTTTGAAAAAATAAAATTAATAATGTTAGAAAATGATTTAGTGGAACAAAATTCTGATGAGAGTGTTGAAATTACTGGTTACAAAAAAGGTTTTATTCCCCCAATATCTATTTTTGGGATAAAAATTATTATTGATTATTCTTTGAAAACAAAAAATTTTTTGTTTTGTAGAGTAAGTGAAAAATCTTTTTTAAAAGTTTTTTTAAAATCAGTATTAGAAACAAATGAAGATATTTTGTTTGAAAATATTTGTTCAAAATCATAATTGTTTTAATATTTCTTTTAATTTATTTAAAAAATAATTAACTTCTTCTTCATTATTATAAAATGCAAAGCTTGCTCTTGCCAAACCATTTTTGTTATATTTTTTTACAATTGGTTCTGCACAATGAAAACCACTTCTTATAGCAATTCCTTCTTCATTTAGCAAAATTGCCAAATTATGGCAATCAATTTTTTTATAATCAAATAGTATTATTGGTGAACTATCTTTTTTCTCATTACAATAAAATTCTATTTCTTTATTAGATATTTCTTTCATTCCATCCAAGCATATTTTTTTTAAATTTATTTCTTGTTTTTTAATTAAATCAAAACCAACTTTTTCTAAATAAGTTATTGCTTCTCTTAAACTATATGTTCCTGCAATATTTGGTGTTCCTCCTTCAAATTTTTTTGGCGTCTCTTCAAAAACACTTTTTTGTTTTGAAACATGTTTTATCATATCTCCTCCAAAAATAAAAGGACTCATTTTTTCTAAAAATTCTTTTTTTCCAACCAAACAACCTATTCCTGTTGGGCCAAGCATTTTGTGTCCTGAAAAAGCAAGAAAATCAGCATTTATTTTTTTAAAATTTATTTTTTTATGAGCTATTAATTGTGCTGCATCAACACAAAACAATGCGTTATTATCATGAACAATTTTTTCAATTTTTTTTAAATTAGGAATAGTTGCAATTGTGTTACTTGCACCACTAAAACTAACAATTTTTGCTCCTGACACCTTCTTTTCTAAATCATTAAAATCGACTTCAAATTCATTATTGATATTTACAAATTCTATTTTTGCACCAGTTTTTTTTGCTATAAATTGCCAAGGAACAATATTGCTATGGTGTTCCATTTCACTCAAAACAATTTTATCACCTTTTTTCAAAAAATTATTATTCATAAAAGAATATGCAACCAAATTTAATGATTCAGTAGTATTTTTTGTAAAAATAACTTCCTCTTTTTTTGCTCCAACAAATTCAGCAACTTTTTCTCTTGTTTTTTCATAAGAAATTGTTGCATTTTCACTCATTTCGTGCAATCCTCTATGAATATTAGCACAATTTTTTTCATAATATTCTTTTTCTGCATTAATAATTTGTATTGGTTTAAGAGTAGTTGCTGCATTATCAAAATAAACAATTTTTTTTTTATTAACAATTCTTTTTAAAATTGGAAAATCTTTTCTAATTTTTTTAATATTCATAAAAATTATATTAAGAGAAAGTAATTTAATAGTATGATTTCATAAAATAATTATGCTTTTTGATTTACATACTCATTCAAAATACAGTATTGATGCTCTTTCAAAGCCCGAAACAATGTTAAAAATTTGTAAGAAAAACAATTGGGGCATTTCTATTACAGATCATGATAATATGAATGTTTATTCGCGAGGAAATGTTAAAAAAATTGCAAAAAAATTAGATGTTTTTCTTATTCCTGGTGAAGAAATTCGTGTTCTTGAAAATAATGGGGGGGATTCAAAATGTGTTGGTGAAATAATAGTATATTTTTTAAAAGAAGAAATAAAACCCAGTACCTTCAAAGATATTTTAGTAGAAATAAAAAAACAAGACGCATTACTTTCTTGCCCACATCCTTTTGATTGGCCTAGAAAAAATTTTAAAGATTTTAAAAATAATTGGAAAGAATTTAATTCAATGGAAGTTTACAATGCTAGAGCATATTATGCTGGTTTAAATAAAAAATCACAATTCTTTTTCAATACTATTTTTAAAGAAAAAAAAATTTCTGCTCTTGGTGTTAGTGATGCTCATACTCCTGAAGAAATTGGTAACGGTTTAACAGATATTTCTGCTAATAACGAAGAAGAATTTAGGAGAGCAATAAAAAAAGGGAATACAAAAATTATTATTAATAATAAGGCTAAAATTTGGCATCATATTCAAACACAATTGGCTAGAAAAAATATGATTAAAGAAAGATAATTTTGTAAAATCATATTATTTGTTATTTATGTAATATTTATTGTTTATATATTGTAATTAATGTTTTTTTTATAAATAATAGTTTATATTTGTTTTTAACAATATTTTATTATGGCTTTTGCACAAAAAAAGGTAAGAAAATTTTTTCCAAAAAAAGGTCCTGAGAAAAAAGCATTAATGTTTTTATCAAATGTTTCAAGAATTAAAAAAGAGAATAGGAAATCAATTTACAAAAAAGTTTTGAAATCTAAGGGGCCAAGTGAACGCAGAGTTTTAATAAAAGCAAGACGAACATTTTCTTCTAGGAAAAAAATTTTTAATTCATTTCAAGAGCTAGTTAATGATTATAGAAAAAAATATCCTTCTTTTCAAGGAGTAATAATTTTTGGCGGGGTAGTTAAAAAAGAATCTCGCCCAACTGATTTAGATTTTGTTTTTATAGGAGCTCTTCCAGAAAATGCAAAAAAAGATTTTTGTAATATTTTGTGTTCAAAAACAAATATTCCTGTTAATCCTTTTCCAGTAAAGATTGATGTTTTGTCTAATCCAAAAATTTTTAACGAATTGTTATCTATCCCATATTTGCATTTTCCAAAAGAATGGACTGTTCAAAATTTTGTTGGCCCAATAGAAATTAAAAGAAAATTACAAAAAAGTTATAATTTAGCGTTAAAAGAAATTGCTAGAAAAAAGGGGTTAAAATGATTTCAAAAATTCGTGGAAAAATTTCTCCATTACAAAATTTTCTTGCTTGGCCATTTATCAAATTAAAAATTTCTCCTAATAGTATTTCTATAATAGGATTGTTTTTTGCTTTAATAGGAGCTTATTTTGTTTTTCAACAAGAATGGTTAATAGCATTAATATTTTTTGTTCTGGCTCCAACAATGGATTTAATTGATGGTAAGGTAGCAAGAGAATTAAAAAAAGTTAGTAATTGGGGTAATTATTTTGAAACAATGATTGATAAAATGGTTGATTTTGCAATAATTGGTTCGTTTGTTTTTGTTCCTGGATTACAAATTGCTAGTGTTCTAGCTCTTGGTTCTTCAATGTTATCTTCTTATGCAAAACCAAGAGTTGCTCTAATAATAATTACTGATAATAGGGATTGGCCAGCTATTGGAGAACATGCTGACAAATTATTATTGATTTTAATATCTCTTTTACTAGCTGTTTTTAATTTAAATTTAATTGAATATTTCTTGTATTTAGTTGCAATAATTTCTATTATTGGAACAATTCAAAGAATTTTTTATGCTAAAAAATTGATTAAAGAGGCAGAAAAAAAAGGTTCTTTATTACCATATATTAAAAAAAGAAAGGAAAGATAAAAATAATTTTTTTTATTATATTTAAATACTTTTTTAATAATTAATTGTTTGGTGAATTTAATGATTTCTTTTGATGAATGGCAAAAAATTGATTTAAGAGTTGGTTTTATAGAAAAGGTTGAGGAGATAGAAGGTAAAGACAAATTATACAAAATGATTGTTGATTTTGAAGAAGAAAAAAGAGTTGTTGTTGCTGGTTTAAAATCTTTTTTTAAAAAAGAAGAATTAGAAAATAAAAAAGCTGTTTTTGTTTATAATTTGGCTCCTATTAAATTAGCCGGCATTGATTCGCAAGCAATGATTCTTGCTGCAAAGAATTCTAGTGGAGAATATAAGGTTTTTTTTGCTGATGAATCAGTTAAAAAAGGAACAAAATTAGAATAATAAAAATTTTTTTAAGCTAATAATACTATTAAATAGGGTACTGCTATTATTGTTCCTATCATTGAGCCAACATTTGTTAACGCGGTTACTATTAGTATATGAGAAACTTTGTTTTGATAGAATCCTTTTATTGTTGAAATATTACTTAGATTTTCAAAATCTATTACTCTTGGTGAATTAAATCTTGTTTCTGTTAATGCTGTTATCCATCCTGCAGCTATTGCTGGATGTAAAGATGTTATTGGCGCTGCAAAAAAAGCAGTTAATACTGATATAGGGTGTGCTCTCGCTGCTATGGCCCCAATTGCTGAGCAAACACCATTTGCAATAAACCATATTATTAATGCATTAATGGTTGTTTCAATTCCTTTTGATGCTAATAAGAATCCAATAAAAGAAAAAAATAATATTGGTATAAAATATTTTAAATATTTTAAATAATTTCTTTTTTTTGGCATCAAAACTAATTTTTTTAAATCAACTTTTTTTTCTTTTTTCAAATTTTCTACTATTCCATTTAAATGTCCTGCTCCAACAACAGCAACAATTTTTTTTCCAGGGCTATTTCTAATCATTTCTGTTATATAGTCATCTCTTTCATCAACAAGAACTTTTTTTACAGAAGGCATTTGTTTTCCTAATTCTTTCATTAGTTTGTTTATCAAATCCTCATTTTTCAAATCTTCAATTTTTTGAATATCAATAACTTCACTGGTATTAGCCTTACCAAAAAAACCCATTATTATAGAACTAGCAAGTTTCAACTTTTCTTTCAAAGTCATTTCTTTCATTGCTCTCTTCAAAGTTATTTTAACATTTCTATCAAGTAATTGTATTGGAATTTTTTGTTCTTGTGCTTTTTTTATTGCTATTAACATTTCTGCCCCTGGTTTTACTCCAACTTTTGCCCCTAATTGTTTTTGTAAATTTGATAACAAAATATTTAATAAAAACAAATACGTTTTTCCAGTCTTAACAATTTCAACTAGATTAGTTTGTTCCCATTTACTTCCGCTTAATAACTGTTGTAATCTTTCTTGGTCTAATTCAACACCAATAATATCTGGTTTTTCTTCTTCAATGGTTTTTTCAACCAAATTAATAGATTCTTGTGAAATATGTGCTGTTCCAACTAAAATAATTTCTTTTTGATTAAGCTTTACTTTTCTAATCATGACAAAATTAGTGAAAAAAGTATTTTAAACAAGAGCCTCTTTTTATTAAAAAAGTTTTAATTATTGTTTTTGATGAAAGGTTTAAATACTTCTCCGCTTCATTTATTTTATGCCTTACAAAAAATTTTCTTTAATGTTAGTTTTATTGTTTTTATTAATAAATTTTGTCTCAGCATTAAGTATTTCTGTTGAAAGTCCAATTTTAAAAAATACTCCTTGGACAATCAATGCAAATTTATCTTCAATGAACAATAATGATATTACAAGAATTTATTTGGATTCTGAACAAAT
>JAQVAR010000043.1 GCA_028690725.1 Candidatus Iainarchaeum sp. | reverse complement strand
AAAAAGTATTTTCAGTATATTTATCATCCCAATAAAAATTGAATCCCTTATTTTTCATTAATCGAGTAAAAATTCCATACCCTCCAGCATAATCCAAAAAACTATTTTTTTCTTTAAAAAATATTTTTAGAATTGGATAAACTACTTGAAAAAAATAAAAATTTCTTTCAATAACCCCCGAATCTTGTTTACCAATTGGAATTCTATATGCTAAATTTAACCAAAACGGTTTTTCTGTTTGAATAAAACCACAATTACTACATTTAAAATAATTAACTGCATATTTATCTAATACTTTTGAATTAAAAATCTTTTTTGAGTTTTTATGACAAATTTTACATTTCATTTTATTGCCTTCTGATAAACTTTTTTTGTTTCTTTTGCACATTTTTTCCAAGAAAAATCTTTTGCTCTTTTCAAACCTTTTTTTGATAATAATTGTCTTTTCTTTTCATTAATTATCAAATCTTCAACACAATTTTTAATTGATTCTTTATTATAAGGGTCAAAATATAATGCATTTTTTTGAGCTATTTCAGGAAAACAACTTGTTTTACTTAGAGCAACAGGACAACCACAATTAAATGCTTCTAAAATTGGTAAACCAAACCCCTCATATAATGATGGATAAACAAAAAATTTTGCTTTAGAATAAAGATATGCCAACTCATTATCATTAACATTAAAACAAAAAGTTTTTTTCAAAACACCCACATCTCTCAAAAAAGATAATTCATCTTGAGAAAAAGAATTTCCAATACAAACAAGACTCAAATTTTTAGTAGATTTTATAATATCTTTAATTGCTGAAACAAAAAAGTTGAAGTTTTTGTAATTATCCCTAGCTCCAACAAATAAAATAAAATTTTCAGGAAATTTAAACATTGGTTTCTTTGCCATCTTTCTATCCAAATTGGCCCCATGATAAATAACATCAACCTTATTTTTATCAAAACCATAATATTCAATTAAATCAGATTTAGTATTTTTTGAAACAGCAATCACCCTAGATACATTATCTAAAAGTAATCTTTTTTCATTTTTGAATAAAACCTTTTCAAAAAATAAACTTGAAAATTTCTCCATTGTTAAATCATGAAAAGTTAGTACAAACGGAATTTTCAAATTATTTAAATAATATGTATCAAAATAGGTTGGATGAAAAACATCAAAAGTACTTGAATGCAATTTATTGAGTGAATTTTTTTTATTTATATAGTTTAATATAAAAAATAATTTATTTTTACCAATAAAATTTGTATTTAGAAAAAAAGATTTATTCTTTATGAATGAACAATCATTAATAAAAACATTATTAGAATACAATACTGAGTTTTCAAACTGAAAAATATTGTTTCTCAACGCTGAATCCATCAAACAAGAAAAATATCTTGAAACCCCACCAAACCTTTGATACCAAAACGCTTGATGATCAAAAAGAACATTCATAAAAATCCCAAATTAAATATTTTTTATAAAATTAATAAGTTTAGTGAAAAAAAACCTTAAAATTACCTTAACATTTGAAATTACTGGATGAAAAACATGTTTTTTTCCAGAAAAATAAAATCGCATAACCTCGATTTCTTTATCTTTACCGTACAAATGTGCAAGTATTGCTGCACGATGTTGTCCATCTCTAACATAATTTTGATCATTAAATAAAATAATATATTGTTTTTTGTAAGGATACTTATTTTTCTTTATAACATTCAAAGCCCTAATTAATCTTTTTTCATTACCTTGATTAAAATAATTGTATTGGCTATAATCTAAAAAATATTTTTTTTCTCCTTTTAAAAAATAATATGCGGGTATTTCAGAAACCAATTTTACTTTAGAAAAATTCAGTCGCCCAAAATAATTTGAGTGAACAATAAATTTTAATTTAGATAATTTGATTTTCTCAATTTTAATGTCAATCAAATCTTTTAAAAAAGGAGAACAACTTTTTAGAAAATAAGGATCAAAATTATTTATAGAATATCCTTTTAAAATATCTAAAGCATTTAATGATTGTCTAATAGTTTTTGAAAATTCTAAAAACTCTTTTATTGTTAAGTCAAACCTAAAATTATTAACATGAATATGAATCCCTTCACCAATATTATCTTCAATTTGAAACCTTTGGAATGATTTCTTATTTTTTAATTCATCTAACAAAATTACACCCGGATTGCTCATTATAACACCTAATATTCTTTAAAACTAATATAATTATTAATAATAAAACTATACTCCTTGTTTTTCAATTTTTGTAAAATCACTAAAGCATACTTAAAAAATATTAAAGATAGTTTATACTTAACTTCAATTTTATTTGTTTTTTCCAACAAATACTCTATTCTTTTAATATACCCATCTTGAAAATTCTTTTTATCCAAAATTGAACGAGAAACTAATATGACAAGTTCATCTTCTGAACTAAGGCAAAAACAACTCAACTTTCCAAATTTTAAGAATTTTTTGTTTTTAAAAGAAGATTCTTGTATGTTTTTATGTAAAGGAATCCATTCACCTAAATTAGTACTACGATTAGCTAATTGAAAACAAACATCAATCAAAATATTTGAATCATTTTTGAACATCTTAAACTTATCCAAATTATACAAAAATTTATCTTGGCTAAAAGGGTGTTTAATTTCTACAAAATTATTGTTTTTCATAAATTCAATAAACTTTTTTTTGTCCTTTTTATTAACCAAAATATCAATATCTTTACCAATGATTAATGAATTTGGTAATTCAGAATTAATGTTTCTAATCAAAATGTAATTAATTTCACTTTGGTTAAGTTTCTCGAAAAAATTTATTATTTGTTCACTTTTAACAAAAATCATTTAATCCCCTTCAAATTTTTTAAATTTTTTTCAGCAACTAATACAGTAAAAGCATAAACCAAATAATCATTTTGATCAATTTCAATTCTATTCTTATTATTTTGTATGTGTATTTGATTTGGTTGACCCACAAAAGTTGGGGCATTTAATTCTATCTCAAATTTATTACCAAATAATTTACCTTTTGATAAAAATTTTATTCTTTCACCCATAATAATCAAAACACATTTTCAATAATATAAAGTTAACTAAAATCTTAAAAATACCATAAAAAATCAATAATTCTTCTAACCACAGATCTATTAAAAAATTTGTAAAAATCAATATCAAATTTCTCATTTATCTTAATATTACTTTGATGAATAATTGGAAAAATAATGTTTTCTAATTTCATAAAAAAAAATCTTTTTCCAGAACCTTTATTATTAGAAGATTCAATACCAAAACCAATATTTCTTATTAAATTTTTTGAAGAAATTATACTTATTCCTTGATTAAAAAGTCTCGAATAACTCCATTGATAATCCCATGTATCAATTTTTTTTAAATAAATCAATTCAAAATTTTTCAGCTTAGATTTAATTATTTTTTTATTAAAATAAAAATTTTCAATTTTATTTAATTTTTTAAATTTTGGAAATGTTTTCATATCAAAATCATATTTTTCCCATGCTCTTCTCCAAGTAGCCCAACCCCAAATTGAACCAGAATAAGAAAATAAATAATCTGTATCAGAATATTTATTTTTAGAAACAGGATTAAACCCACTTATTTGCATTACTTTTTCATCATTTTTATATTTTTTTAATAGTTCTTCACAGAATGGAAAAAAACTTTGACTTGGAAGACAATCATCTTCTAGAATTATTCCCATTTCTTCGTTTTTGAAAAACCAAGTGATTGCTTGACTAACAGCTTTTCCACAACCAAGATTTTTTTTCCTAAAAAGCGTTTTTACTTCACAATTCCAATTAATATTATCTAAAACATGTTTTCTAACAGCATCAGTTTTTTTCTCTTCTTCAATATTCCTTGGACCATCAGCAGCAACATACAATTTTTTTGGTCTTGCTTTTTTAATTTCTTCAAAAACTTGTTTAGTAGTATCTAATCTATTAAAAACCAAAAACAAAATAGGAATTTTAACAACCATTGATCACACCCAACTTAATTAAATTAAATTCAAATTGATTGATAGTTTTTGCTAAATTATTACCAACCATATTTATTATAAAATAATTATATTTTAAATCTAGGCAATTACAAACAGCCCAATAACAAACATTAACATAATCATTTTGAAAAAATTCTATTACTTTTGTTCTTTTTTCACAAAAAACTAGGTTTGTTAGGGCAGCACCGTGTGGGGCAATAATTATTTTTGCCGAATTAAATATTTTTGCTTGTTCAAAAACACTCAAATCAGTCATTTTAACTGGATTAAAACCTTTTTTCTTCAAAAAACTAATTATTTCCTTTTCATTTGATACTTTTCTATATTTTACATTGCCCCTACAAACATATATTTTCTCATATTTTTTATACTTTTTTTTATTATATTTTTTTAAAAATAATTTTCTCACAAAATTTCAAATTTCTTTTGTGGGGTTCCCTGAAAAAATAGGCATTGAGGAAAACAAAACCTCTTTCACTTTAATGTGTGTTTTTTCATTTAAATCAATTATTTTATTTTTTGGAATTTTTAATGCTTTAATTGAATCTCTTTGGAATTGTTTGTTTTTTGGAAACAAGTAGTAATCCGTTTTCAAACCAGTTTTTTTGATAAAATATAATCTTGGTAAGATTTCAAACATCCAATGAAAATAATTTTCAGAATTACTAATTGTTAAAACTCTAGAATTAATCGTTTCTATTTTTGGCAAAATAAAATAGTTTTCATAAGAATTCATACTTGAACTCAAAACTGAAACATCTTTATTAACATCAATATTATCTTCTGTAATAATATTAGCATTTTTTGAAATAATCCGCGCATTTTTTATCAAACCAACAAAAACATTTTTATCTTTTAATAAATATTGACTTGAAAAATTTTTGTGAATTGATTTTTCAACTTTTTTTGGTTTTATTCTTAAAAAACCATTATTTTTTAAAAAAAATATTTTAGATTTATTATTTTTTACATAATCTGGAAAAAAAACTTTTTTACTAGGGAAATCTCCAACAAAATTTTGAAAAAAATTTATTTTATAAAATTCCAATTTTAAATTATTGAAAAACAAATAAATTTTTTTTAAATTATTCAATTCAACACCTAAAAACCAAATTTAATTAACAATTTTTTTATTTTATTTCTTAAATCATCAGATATTTTTCCACTAAAATTATCTCTAAACCAAATCATTGTTTCAACTTTTAATTTATCAAAAGAATTAAACTTTCCATTTGCAAAATATTTCATATAAAATTTTGTTGGACCTTGAAAGTGAACACACTTTAATCTGACTAATTTGTCACTAATTTCTCCAAAAGGCATTCCATTTTTAAATAAAAATTTTTTTATCCCATAATAATTTTCACAATTATAATGATTTTGTGAAAGAAAACCAAAATCATAAAACGCATTATCAATTATTTTTGTTGCTTCACCAACTTTAAACTTTTTAGAATCATTTAATTCTTTCCAAAAACTCATATCAGTTATTCTATCTTTTTTTGAGAATTTTTTGAATTTTGATTTATAAAAATCAAAGACAATTTTTTGATAATGTTCAAGAACTTCTATCTCATTTAATAAAGTTAAACACCCATTTGTCCCATTAACAATTACAACATCTTTTTTACAAAAATTTTTTGAATCTTCAGTTATATTTTGGAATAACAAAACATCAGAATCACAAGTAAAAAATTTTTTTAACTTTTGTTTTTCCATAAAATCTAATAAAACAAGCCATCTTTTTATACAAAACATTTCAATTTCTGGATTTGAAACATTTAAATGAAAATAATTTTTGTCCGAAAAACTTGAATATTTATCAAATTCTTTTATTTCATAATATTCAACAAAATCAGGATAAATAGTAACATTATCTCCAAGCAAAATTATTTTAGAATTTGGATTAAACTTTTTTGCACTTTCTAAAGCATATTTTAGATAAAAAGAATCTCCTTTATGAATGAAAATTATTGGTAGAGATTCTTTATTTTCTGATTTCACTTATAACCCTCACTAAGTTTAATGATTTTAATTGCACCCAAAATAAAAACCTTGTTTCTTTGAAGAATAAATTGCTTAGATATGCTACAAAAAAATAAGATAGTATTGTTGCAAACGCAGCCCCAATAATACCATAACTCGGAATCAAAATTAAATTAGCAACAATATTAATTATTGCACCCATAATAGAAGAATAAAGAGTAATCTTAAACAATTTTTCAGAATTAATAAAATTATTAACTGCTGCTTGAACAAAAATGG
>JAQVAR010000042.1 GCA_028690725.1 Candidatus Iainarchaeum sp. | reverse complement strand
AAAGTAGAAGAAACAAGTGGGTTAATTTTTAATAAAAAAACAATTTTGATTAATCCAGAACAAAATAGGTCTACAATAATAAAACAAATGCAAAAAGCAGTTCTAAATTAAAAATAGAATTATTTATTTTTTATTTAATGTATTTTGTTTAATAAGAATATTTACCAATTCTTTTTTTTCATTAATTCTTCTTTGAAAATTAGCTGCGTTTTGTGATTGTCCTTCTTTCGAAAATATTCTTGTTATTTCAATAATATCTTTATTCAAAGAATTAATTCTTCTTTCCCTCAAAAGAATATCGTTGTGTATAGAAGAATTCATATTAATTTTGTAATCCCTTCTTGTTTAAAAACTATGTGACAAATTTTTTTAAAAAAATAAATTTTTAACAAACAAATTTGTTAGGTTTTTATAATTTTTAGTTAGATTATTCTAATTTTTTATTATTATTTTCTAACAAATGTCCTAAAAATAGTGTGTTTTTTAATGTTATTATTGTTACATTCTAATAATAATCTTTTTTATAAACATAAAAAAACAAATTCTTTCTTATCATCATGGAGGTGGTAATAATAGGAATAGAATTAGAAACAAATCGTCTCATTCTGCGAGACTTACAAAAGGGGGATGCGACTTACATAGCAGAAAGAATCGCTCCGCTAAACGTAAGTCGTTATCTTGCTGTAGTCCCGCACCCATACAATTTAGAAAATGCTGAAGAGTTCATTAACAAGGTCTTGGAACAACAATTACTAGAAAAAAGAAAAGGTTATGAACTAGCAATAACAATGAAACCAATGAGTTGTGTAGCATAGACTAAACCTCTTGAAGCAATAGGTGTCATAGCATTAAAAGATATTAACTATTTCAATAATACTGCAGAAATAGGTTATTGGCTGGGCGAAGATTTTTGGGGCCAAGGAATAATGACTGAGGCTGCAAAAAAATTATTAGAATTCGCTTTCAATAGCTTAAAAATAAACAGACTCAATATAAGTGCTTTTGTAGAAAATAATGCTTCAAACAAAGTAATAAAAAAATTGGGCTTTGTTTTTGAAAGCACAAAAAAACAAGCTATGCGATCAAAAGCAACAAATAAATTACACGATGTTAACACATATGGGTTGCTAAAAGAGGACTGGGAAAAAAATGTATTCGAGGGGCTCTAAGAGCCCTTTGAAACAAAATAAGATAAATCACTTTTTTATCCAAGTTATTGTTTCTATTATTCCCATTTCTGAATAATCATTTCTATCAATTTCATCCAAAACTTTTTTGACACCAACCCAATTATTGTCATGAAAAGCTATTATGCCACCAATTTTTACTTTTGAAAACCATTGTTCAAAATCTTTTTTAACATCTTCGTATTCGTGACTACCATCAATAAACAAAAAAGCTATTGGTTCTTTAATATCATTTATTGCTTCCCAACTCATTTTTTTTATTGGAATAACATATTTTTCAAGATGGTGCCCACATAAGTTATGTAGAAATATTTCGTTTGTTGTTCCTCCGACTTTTTTAACAAATTTTTTGTGTTCGTTACTTCCTATGTGTGGATCAATAGCATAAAAATTATTTTTTTTATTATTTTCTTTTAGTCCTTGTGCTATCCAACAAGTTGATTTTCCAAACCAACTTCCAATTTCAACTATGCATCCTGAACCAACTTTTTTTGATAATTCGTATAAAAACAATCCTTCTTTTGTTGTTAACCAACCTTCAACATCAGGAAATAGGTCTTTTGGGTTTGGTTCAAAAAGGTGGTGATATTCACTCGCTATTTCATATGCATTAAGATCTAAATGTGTTTTTCTTTTTTTTTCAAAATCAATTATTTCTACGCATTTGTTTTCGTCAAGAACTACAACCATTTTTTGCACTTCCTCTCCCTATATAGTAAAACTAATATTTAAACCTTAAGTAGTTTTTTTTAATACTATTTTTGTTACATTGTCCATTTATATGCTGTTGTTTTCAATAAATTATTATGGTTGATAAAAGAATAACGAAGAAACAAATTGATAAGAATATTAATGATCAAGCTGAGTTGAAAAGAATTTTTGTAGAAAAGAATTGGTTAAAGGGTAACAAAACTTCTATGGAGAGAGATATTCTTGCTGCTTCAATTAAATGATTTTTTTCAATTAATTACTTTCTTTTAATTCTTCTTGAATTTCTTTGTTTTAACAAATTTAATCTTAGTTCTGTATTTCCTTTTTCTGTTAATGGTTTTCCTTTTACAAATTCAAATCCTGCTTTTGTAATCCAAAATTTTTTTGCTCTTGGTTCAAAAGCGTGTGTTCTCAATTCATTGAATTTCATTGCATGTACTAAAGAGTTTGCTCTACCTACTAAAAATTGTCCTAGTCCTTTTCCTTCAAATCCTTTTCTGAGTGAAGTACTTCCAACCCATGCGAATGTTTTCTCGCTATTTGGGTCATATTCTATTTTAAAAGATCTGTATCCAATAATTTTTTTTCCTTGTAATAATACAAAACAAGGCCATTCTTTTCTCATTTTTTCTGGTATGTCATAAGATATTTTAAATTCTTTTGAATTAATTAACCATTCTAATTCTTTTGCTCTTGCTTTTCTAACAATTAGTTTTGTTCCTTCAAACTTTTTTCCCATAAATATATTTGAGTTAAACTGTTTATTATTATTTTCTAAGAAGTCTTACCATCTTTTATTCTTGTTTTTTTTCCAAAATTTTTTATAGGGTTTTTTTGTTTGTTCACTTTTATAATAATCTTTTTTGTTTTGTGTTTGTTCACTTGTTTCTTCTCTATAATTTTTTTCCCCAAATTTTTGTTTATGATTATTTTCATTAAATCTTTTTTTCCATGGTTTGTTTGAATCAAATTTTTTTGAATCAAAATTTCTTCTATTGTGTCTTCTATCGTGTTGTTGTGTTTTTTCAAATATTATTTGTGGAAAATCTGGTAATTCTTCAACGGTTATTTGGTTTGTTCTTTTAATTTCATTAAACATTCTTTTGTCGCGTTCTGTTACAAATGTTATCGCATCTCCTTTTTTTCCCGCTCTTGCAGTTCTTCCTATTCTATGAATATAATCATCGCTTTCACTAGGAACTTCATAGTTATAAACGTGTGTGACATTTTTGATGTCTAGTCCTCTTGATGCTACATCTGTTGCTATTAATGCATCTAACTTATTTTCTTTAAAATCTGTTACTGCTCTTTGCCTTTGATTTTGAGTTATGTCTCCGTGTACTGACCCAATAATTAAACCGTGTTTTCTAAGATTTTTTGCTATTTTGTCAACGTCTCTTTTTGTTCTGCAAAAAACTAATGCAGTTCCTTTTTTTTCTTTTAACAAGTATGTTAGTAAAGAAAATCTTCTTTCTCTTGGAACATTATAAACTATTTGTTTTAACAGACTAGTATCCACTTTTAATTCTGCTTGTAAATGAATAGGATTATTTAAATATTTGTGAGCAATTTTTTTTGCTGCCATTGGCATTGTTGCGCTAAACATTACTGTTTGTCTTTCTTTTGGTACTTGTCTTAATATTTCGTTAACATCTTTTTCAAAGCCAATATCCAACATTCTGTCAACTTCGTCTAATACTACAAACCTAACATTTTTTAGGTTAAAGCTCCTTCTGTTCAAATGATCTATTAGTCTTCCGGGTGTAGCAACTATTATTTCCGAATTTTGTATTCCTCTTATTTGTGTTCCAAAGCCTACTCCCCCATAAATGCTCACAGCTCTTATTCCTAATATTTTTCCAAAAGAATCAATTGCTTCTTTTACTTGTTGTGCTAGTTCTCTTGTTGGTGTTAATACTAATAATTGTCCATTTTTTCCTTTTTCCAATTGGTTTATTATTGGTAAACCAAAAGCAGCTGTTTTTCCAGAACCAGTTAATGATTGGCCAACAACATCTTTTCCTTGTAATATTGCTGGAATACATTTTTTTTGTATTGGCGTAGCCTCAAAAAAACCGAGTTGTTCTACTTGTTCTAATATCTCTTTTTTTAAACTAAATTCTTCAAATTTCATAAAAATCATTTTCTAATAAGGCAATTAACTATAATTTCAAATTTTGTCCTAAATCAAATAGTATTCTGATTTATTGTCATTATTCTATAATAATCATGAAAACAAAGTTTAATATACTCATCAATTTTGTTATTTTTTGTTATTTATTATTTTTAAAGATATTTTTTTCTTGTTAATATTTTTATTATAAATTACTTTTTTTATAGTTTTTTGTTAAACTATTTTAACTTTTTGTTATTGAATTCTAACATAGTCTGATGTTTATGTTAAAAAATCATTTGAAGTTGTATAGGGTTCAAGCTGAATTGTCTCAAGAGCAATTGGCTTCAATTCTTGGTGTTAGGCGGGAAACAATTCATTTTCTTGAAAAGGGGAAGCATGTTCCTTCTCTTGAACTTGCTTTAAAAATTTCTCGTTTTTTTAAAGTAACAATAGAAGATATTTTTTATTTTGAGGATTAGATTATTTTTTGATTTTATAAATTTTTAGCTCTTTGTATTATTACTAATCTTGTTGCTATTTTGTAAGCATCAACGTATTGCAGGTTTGCTTCTCTTGCTATTTTTTCTGCTACTATTTCAATGTTCTTTGCTTTTTTTTCATCAGTTTTTCTAAATTCTTCAAATATTTTTTCTGCTCTCTCAATTTGTTCTTTTTTTAACTGTTGGTTAAAAACAAATTTTTTTGCTCTTCATTTCTTAACAAGCCTATAATCTAAATTTATTGTTTTATTTCTTATCATATTATTCTTTTATTATTTTTAAATTATATTAATTTTTCTAATTTTTAGCGAAATTGTTTTAATCCATTAACACAGTTTTTTACTTCTTTTTTTGTTAGAGCTAAAACAACTTGTTCTGCGATTTCTATTGCAACATTTGTTTGTGCTTCGCTTGTGTTTGCTCCTAAATGTGGGGTAGTAATTATTTTTTGGTTTGTTATTAGTTCTTGGTTTGTTGGTGGTTCTGTTTCGTAAACGTCTAATGCTGCTGCTGTTACTTTTCCTTTTTTTATTGCTTCTAATAATGCTTTTTCGTTTATTACGCCGCCTCTTGCAACGTTAAGTATTTTTACTCCATTTTTCATTTTTTCAAATTCTTTTTCAGAAATCATGTTTTTTGTTTTATCATTTAATGGTACGTGTGGTGATATGTAATCGCTCTTTGTTATTATTTCTTCTAACTCTGCTTTTTTAACACCAATTTCTTTTAATTTGTTTTCTTCTATAAATGGGTCATAAACTATTACTTTCATTTCTAATGCTATTGCTACTTTTGCAACTTTTTTTCCAACGTTTCCAAAACCAATTAATCCTAAAGTTTTTCCTTTTAATTCAGTGCTCTTAAATGTTCTATCCCAATTTCCTTTTTTCATTGATTCATTTGCATGAATAATGTGTTTTGATAGCATCATCAACATTGTTATTGTATGTTCTGCTGCAGCATTAGTATTGCCAAATGGGGTATTTTCAATAACAATTCCTAGTTCTCTTGCTTTTTCCTTGTCAATATTATCTGTTCCAACTCCTGCTCTTCCAACTAATTTTAATTTTGTTCCTGCTTCTAATATTTTTGGTGTCACTTTTGTGTCACTTCTTACAAGCAAGGCATCATACTCTGCAATTATTGAAATTAATTCTTCTTCACTCAAATTTGTTTTATAATCAAATTCTATTCCATTTTCTTTAATTATTTTTATTGCTTCTTCGTTTATTTTATCTGATACTAGTACTTTCATTTTATTTCCTCCATTGTTTTTTTTAATTCATTCAAAAAATTTTTGAATTCTTCTTCTGTTATATCCCCCATATGGGGTATTCTGAATGTTTCATTTTTTCCTTCTTCAACAAGTTTTTCATTTAATTTTCTATAACCAGTGTCAATAAAATATCCTTTTTCTTGCATTTTTTGTTTTAATTTTTTCAAATCAATTTTTTTTGTGTTATTAATACAGGTTATTGTATTAGAAGAATATTTTTTTTCTGAAAACAATTCGAATCCATTTTCTTCTATCCATTCGTGAACAATTTTTTTTAATTTTTTGTGTCTTTCAAATCTGTTTTCTAATCCTTCTTCAAATATTATTTTTAATTGTTCTTTTAATGCAAACATTAGACTGATTGCTGGCGTGTATGGTGTTTGTTCAAGATCATATTCTTTTGCTAGTTCAACAAAATCAAAATAATATCCTCTGTCATTAATAGTTTTTGCTTTTTCTAATGCTTCTTGACTTATTGATTCAAATGCTATTCCTGGTTGTAAACCAAAACATTTGTGGGTTGATGCTAGACAAACATC
>JAQVAR010000041.1 GCA_028690725.1 Candidatus Iainarchaeum sp. | reverse complement strand
CTTTTATTACACCAATCTTTTATAGAATTTCTTCCTTTTAATGATGAATCAATTGCTTCTCTTTCATTATCTGATTTGCCAAACAATTTTGATTTAATTATTGGTGGGCATTTACATTGGATTAGTGAACAAAATCTGGAAGAAAAAAGGTTTTTACTATGTGGTTCAACTATTTATACTCAAATGAAATCTCTTGAATCTGAAAAAGGAAAAGGAGTTTTTTTATTTGATACTATTTCTAAAAAACTTGTTTTTATTCCTTTTAAAATTCAGAGGAAAATGTTTTATGAAAAAATAAAATTTGATAATGCTAGACCAGAAGAAATAATTAATGTTGTCAAAAAAAAGTTAGAAACAATTTTTTGCAATTCTTTTGAAATGAAACCATTAATACGATTAAAATTGTGTGGTACTCTTGCAAAAGGTTTTTCTCAAAAAGATATTAGTTTTTCTTTGCCAGAAGATAAAGCAATTTTTTCTATAACAAAAAGCTTTGAAATGGATTCTTTTAAGAAAAAAATTAATTCTTTAAAAGAATTACAAAATGAAAAAAAAAGTATTGTTGAACTTGGGATAAATTTGCTTGAAAAAAATGTTGAGGAAGCAAATTTAAATGATTTTGATACTAGAGAAATTTTTGGATTGTTGTCAGAAAATGAAATTGAAAAAGCTGAAAGAATACTTTTAACATAAGTGTATTATTTTTTATATTTTAAATGTTTAATATTATTATATTTTAAATTGATATTATGAATAAAAAAAGAAATAAGACAAAAAGTACTTTTGCTTCTTCTAATATTACAAATAAGATGAGATTAGTTGGATTAGTTAATTCAAATAATTTTTCTACTTTAAATCAACTTGCAAAACATTTGGGTGTTAGCAGAACAACTGTTGTTAAACATTTAATTGAACTTAATTCAAGTGGGCAATTATCTGACAAAAATTATTTTTTGCAAAGAATTATTAATAATAAGTTAAAGAGAACTCGACCAATTCTTGCTAGAAAAATGCTTGTTAAAAAACAAAGAATTATTGATTTTATTAATAATTGTAGAAGAAAAAAGATTCCATTGTCTGTTAATTTGTTGCAACAAAAGTTTGGTGGAGAAAAAATTTTTTCAAAAAGAATATTGGATATTGAAGAAAAAAAATGGGCTAACAGTTCTAGACCAATTATTAGAAGAACTAAAAGTGATCAGCCAAAAAGAAAATTTTTAAAAAAATAATTTGTTTTATGGTAAAAAATCTTTTTTTCCTATTTTTTCTGGTAAATATGTTGTTGCCACAAAGTCTAGTTTTCTGTTTGCTAATGCTTGTTGTTCTATTCTAATTTTTTCTTTTAAAGCTTTTTCTAATTGTCTTTTCCATTCTTTATTTTGGAACCATGGATATTCAATCATTTCTTTTGCTCTTTTTATGTCTCCTTCTTTCATATTTTCTGTTACATTTTTTAGCTTGTATGTTTCTACATCATCAAGAGTCATTCCAATGTATTTTGCATCTGGAACAGACATGAATTCACTGTGTGCTGCTAATGCCATCGAACCTTGTTTTATTACTGAATAAATATACCAACCATATGGGTCACCATCTGTGAAAACGTATACTGGCATTTCCATTTCGTTGTGAACTCTGTGTATTAATCTCCTTGCTCCTCTTGCTGCTTGTCCTCCAACTCCTATTAATAAGCATTTGTTTTTTTTCGGAAATCCTTCTTCTATTAATCTTTCAAACATTGCTTCTGTTTCTACAACTAATAAATACTCTGCATCTGTTTCTAATAATTCTATTTCTTCAGGTTCAATTCTTGACATTATACTCCAACCACCCCTTCCAAGTTTTGAGGCATTAAATTTATCATTAAAATGCATTTTGTCTTTTAATAAAATATTTCCATATAATGTTCCTTTTGGATTTGCGTGTAAATTTAATTTTTCTCTTATAGTATTAACACTATGTTCTAAATCAACAATTACTGGATCACTTTCGCCTTGTCCTTCAAAAGTATTTTCTTTTGTTCCTTCTATAGTGTGTTTTAATTCATAATATATTTCACGAATACTTGCTGTTTTGTTTTGTAATAAGTATTCGTTTGTTTTTGCCATTATCATACTTGTTTGCATGAATTTTCTTGCGTGAGCTACATTCAAAAAATTTCTCACTATTGTTTTTTCTCCTAATCCTAAATATCTTTTTTGTTCGTCCCATACAACATTTCCTTTTCCTCTTTGCATTGTTGTAAAACTAGGATCCTTATTTGATTTTATTTCTTTTACTATTATTTCAGAAGTATTTTTTATTCTACTTGCTATTTCTTTTGGAGTAGCTATTTCTCTGTCTTTCTTAGCTTTTTTTGATTTTCTCATTCCTGTTTTATTTTCTTTCAAATTAAACACCTACTTTTTCTTACCTTTTTTTTTGTTTTCATTATTTACACTACTCTTTGAATCGTTTTCCATTATTTCTTCTAATTTTTTCATTTCTTCTGCATCTTTTGCTTCATCTAATTTTAATTTTTCTAATACTAATTTTTCCATTTTACTTTTTATTTCTTCTTCATTCACTTTTGTTATACTATTTAATGCTCTTGCTATTTCAGGTATGTATTTGTAAAACATTTTTCTTTTTAATTGATTTTCTTCCTCTTTTTTCTTGTGTGAAATATATATTCCTGCTCTTCTTCCAGTGTTCATTAATGCAAGTCTAACTTCTTCTAATACTTCTTCTTCATCAGCAACACTTTGTTTTCCTGCTCCAGTATAAGGAATATGCACTGAAATGAAATTAATAAATACTGTTACTGGAGAGTTTTCAGCATCTTTTATGTTATACCTTTTCCAATCAATACTTTGTACTGCGTGTGTTAATGCACAATTTCCAGCATCAAATGGTAATGGTACTCTGTTTGCAAATCGCATTATCTCCATTTTTTTTCCATCACTAGTAACTTTTCCAGATTCTCCACCATATGCTATTGCAATTTCTATTTGAAATGGAAACCCTCCTGCATAAACCGCTGGTTTTCTTGTTAATACTGTTAAAAATTCTGGTTTGATTATGCTGTTTAAAGATTTGTTTATTTGTTCTTCTCCTATTGGTCTTAAAGCATCAACGCTTGGTGCAATAAAATCTATTGCTTTAAATGCTTTTACTATTTCTTCTGCTTCGTCCCAAACAATTTTTTTTGGATCCTTATTTAAATCAAAATTAATTATTTTTTTCATTTCTTGAATTGATTTTGTCCCAGTTCTATCAAAATCATTCATTATAAAACTTTGAACAGTTCTTGCTTTTGTTGTTTTTACCATTGTTATTATTTCATCAACAGTAACTCCTTTTGGGTGGGGTTTTATTTCTTTTGGTAAATCTGGGACTTTATCATGAGTTCTTTTAAAAATTGTTTTTTGTCCTTGTGGGTCCCTAAAAGAAAGTTGTGCGTGTGGATTTGCTATTGCTGTTCTCTTCAAGTATTCTAATGGCCCTTGTTCTGAATCACGATAAAGAATTCCTTTAAATTTTGCTTGTACTGCTGTTCCAACAAAATTTTTTTCAAGTTCTTTTAAATTTGTTATCTTTGGTTCATTAGTTTTTGGGTCAATAGTAATTTCTAAAGAAATTGGTTTTTTTTCTTTTCTTCCAGTAATTATTTTTGAAGCTTTTCCAGTTGTCATTTGGCTTAACATTGTACAACCAGAACAACCAATTCCTTGTTGCCCTCTGCTTTGTATTAATCTATGAAATTTTGTTCCGGCTAATAATTTTCCAAAAGCTTTTCCAACATTTTCTTTGCTTATTCCTGGTCCATTGTCTGTTACTGTTATTTCATAATATTCATTTCCCAATTCATCAATTTTAACATCAATATTTGGTAATGTTCCTGTTTCTTCACATGCATCTAAAGAATTTGTTACATATTCATGAACAATCATTGTTAGCGTTCTTACTTTTCCATAAAAACCAAGCATTTGTTTATTTTTTTTAAAAAACTCTGCTATTGAATGTTCTTTAAAAGATAAATCTAATTTTGTAGCATCTTGTTCTAAACTAGTATTTGAAACATTTTCTTCTTGATTTTTAGACAAAGACTCACCAACCTCATAAAAAATAAATGTAATATGTATTTAAAGCTAATCCTAATTTTGGCTTTTTATAATTCAAATCTAGTTTTTCCACTATCTTTTATTCTTGAATCTACTGTTTCGTATGCTGCGCCTTTTAATAATAATTCTATTGCTTTTTGTGCTAACTCAATATTTTCTGTACTTGCTATTATTGAAACTGTTTTTCCGTAAACACTAATTAGGGAATTTGTTTTTTCTTCTATTTCTTTTCTTGCCAACCCTTTTTTTCCTATTATTCTGCCTTTTTTTGCTTTTTGTGCAGAAGAATTTTTTCCAACAAAATCTTGAACATTAATTATTTTTAACAAAAAGTTTTTTTCTAATAATTTGAATGCTCTTTCTGGGCTAAAACCTCTGCTAATGGCTTTTACAATATCAATTGCTTTAAAAAAATCTTCTCCTTCGCCTTCTACAATAACATCGCCTGTCATTGAATCTACTTCTATTTTTGTATTAGTTTTTTTCATAATACTTTTTTTTGTATTTCCTTGTGGCCCTATTATTACTCCAATTCTTTCTTCAGGAATTTTTATTTCTTCTTCCATATAATTACCAACCAGTTGACATCTGTTTTTTGTTATTACAAAATATTTTGTCAATTTTATTATTCATAATAATAATTTATTTACAAATCAATTTATTTGTTTGCTTTTTCACTTATTTTTTTTATATTTTCATACATTTTTTCATAATTCGTTTCAACGCCATATTTTGAAAACCATTTACTCATATTAAGAACATCTCTTTCAAAAAAATATTTTGCTTTTGGATGCATTGTTGAAACTGCTTGGCCAACATCAATAATCACTAATTCTTCATTATTATTTAATATATTATATTCACTTAAATCTGCGTGAACTATTTTTTTTTTAATCATTTTTGCCATATAATCACAAATAATTTCATATTTTTCTTTCATGTTTTGAAATGGCTTTTCTTTTGCTATTGGTGCGGAAATTTCATTTCCAATAAATTCCATCAGCAAACAATTTCTTTTAAAATAAAGTGGTAAAGGAACTCTTATTTTTGCTTTTGTAAAATCTTCTAAGTTTCTAAATTCTTTTCTAGTCCAAGTTTCTATTATACTTAATTTATCTTTTTTTGTTTTTTTGAATCTTTCATCTCCAACAATATATTCTGTCATGTGTTTGAAATCTGAAGTTTCTATTTTATATATTTTTAAAGCATGATAATTGTTTCCTGTTTTGCATCTGAAAACATTTCCTTCTTTTCCTGTTGCAATAACAAATTCAATTTCATCAAAATATTTTTTTCTTGAAAATTCGTATATTGTGTTAAGTGTTGCTTTATCAAAAACATCATCAAATATTTTTCTTGTTTCTTTTGTTTTTAATATTTTTTCTCTTCTGTTATCAAAGTTATAATAATCTTTTTCCATTCAACCACTTTGTTTTAATAAATAGAAAAATTACTTTTTTTTTAAATTGGTAATTTTTTGAAATATCCTTTTCTTTTTAACCAACCTACTTGATTTCCAAGGTAACGCCAAACAACATCTCCTTTTGTAGGTTGAAAATCCCATAATTTTACTATTATAAAATCATTTTCTCTTAACCAAACTCTCTTTTTTAATTTTCCTGGTATTCTGAATTGTCTTTCTTGTCCGTCTTCACACATTGCTCGTACTTGGTCTGAACCCATTAATTGTGTTATTATTGCAAATTGTTCTAAATCTTCTCTTCTTGGCAATTTTACTCTTTCAAATGTTTCTTCTTCGTTTGTATTTGTATTATTATTTTGTTTTGTTTTACTCATTTTATTTTTTCTTTTTTGACTATTGAAATTAGCTATTTTTTATCACCATCATACCTTGTATACTTGTGCATGTTTAATGCCATTGATTAAAATTATTTGTGTTTCATTTATTAAACCTTGTTTTTCTGCAATTTTTATGCATTTATTTCCAAATAAATTAATTGAATCTGCTTCTTCTAATAATGTTTCTAAATCTTTTTGATTTATTTCTTTTTCTTTATAAAATTTTTCTGATGCTGTAAAAAATATTTTTTTATCTTCAAAAGATTTTCCAACCAATTCTTTGTCGCAAACTGCAAGAATTATTCTATTTTCTATCTCGTGTATTTTTGCAAACATTTTTATCATTTAATAATTAAGTTTTTTTTTAAAATTATATTCCTTTTACTGGGCTTATTGCTCCGCGCGCTTCACATTTCATTTGTTTTGTTCCTTGTT
>JAQVAR010000040.1 GCA_028690725.1 Candidatus Iainarchaeum sp. | reverse complement strand
GCAGTAGTAGTAAACCAAGGGGCAGTTGATAGAGGACTGGCAAGAGGAAGTTATTTTAGAGGTTATGAAGCAATAGAACAAAGATACCCAGGTGGGCAAAGAGACAAATTTGAAATTCCAACAGAAGAAAAAGTTGGTTTTATTGAAGAACAAAAATATTCAAAATTAGGACAAGATGGAATAATTAATTTAGAACAAGAAGTTAAAGAAGGAGAAGCAATAATTGGTAGGACTAGCCCACCAAAATTTTTTGAAGAAATGAATGATTTTGGAGTAGAACAAGAAAAAAGAAGAGACTCTTCAGTAGTTGTTAGAAAAAGAAAAGATGGTTTCGTTGATACAATAATTATTACAGAAGGACCTGATGGAAGTAGACTAGTAAAAGTAAAAGTTAGAACTACTTTGAAACCAGCAGTAGGAGACAAATTAGCTTCAAGACACGGACAAAAAGGAGTTATTAGTTATATTGTACCAGAAGAAGACATGCCATTCAATATTGATGGAATAAAACCAGACCTAATATTAAACCCGCATTCAATACCATCAAGAATGACAATGGGACATTTATTAGAAATGATTGGTGGAAAAGCGGGAGCTGCAACAGGAAAAATAATTGACGGAACACCATTCAACTCAACAAAACAAGAAGAATTAGAAAAAATGTTAGAAGAAAGAGGATTTAGAAATGATGGAATGGAAATTTTTTATGATGGAATAACTGGGAAAAAAATAAATGGAATGATTTTTACAGGAGTAATCCCATACCAAAAATTATATCACATAGTAACACACAAAATACAAGCAAGAGCAAGAGGGCCAGTACAAATGTTAACAAGACAACCAACAGAAGGAAAAGAAAAAGAAGGTGGATTAAGATTTGGAGAAATGGAAGGAGAAACATTAGTTGGACACGGAGTAGCAATGTTATTACATGAAAAAATGATTGAAGATTCAGACAAATTTGTTGCAATGGTTGACGAAGAAACAGGTTTAATAGGATACAAAGATGAAATAAGAAAAAAGATTGTTACGCTAGGAGGAAAAGGCGGAAAAGTATATCCAGTTGAAATGAGTTATGGATTCAAATTGTTATTAGAAGAATTAAAAGCATTAGGAATACTAGCAAAAATAAAATTAAAGGATAAAGTTTAGGTGAATATTTATGATAATGAAAAAAATTGGTGGAATAGAATTTACTATACTCGGACCAGACATGATCAGAAAAATGAGCGCAGTAGAAATAAAAACACCAGAAACATATGACAAAGATGGTTTTCCAATGGAAGGAGGACTAATGGACTCACACCTAGGAGTAATAAATCCGGGAATTAGATGTAAAACTTGTGGACAAACAATGAGGGATTGCCCAGGACACTTTGGAAGTTTAGAATTAGAAAGACCAGTAATACACTCAGAATTTGGAAGAAAAATAGAATTATTGCTTATTAGTACTTGTAAAGAATGTGGAAAATTATTAATAGGAGAAGAACAAATAAAAAAATATGAAGAAGAAACAAAAGGAAGAATAAGAGACTTGTCCAAAAAAATAGTTTTAAAAGCAAGAACAACAAAAAAATGCCCACATTGTAATGCTAGTGTAGGAAAAGTACAATTAGACAAACCAACAAATTTTTATTACAACAAAGAAAGAATTTATCCAACACAAATAAGAGAATGGGTTGAAAAAATACCAGAAGAGCATTTAAAATTATTAGGTTATGATGTTACAAGAATAAGACCAGAATGGTTCGTAACAACTGTATTACAAATACCACCTATTACTATAAGACCAAGTATTTCTCTAGAAGGAGGAATAAAAAGTGAAGATGATTTGACACACAAATTAGTTGACATTGTAAGAATAAATAATAGATTAAAAGACAATATTGAAGCAGGAGCACCACAATTAATAATAGAAGATTTGTGGGATTTGTTACAATACCATATTACAACATATTTTGATAATAATACAGCAGGAGTACCACCAGCAAAACACCGGAGTGGAAGACCATTAAGAACAATAATTCAAAGACTTAAAGGAAAAAAAGGAAGATTCAGATACAATCTAACAGGAAAAAGAGTAAACCATGCGGCAAGATCAACAGTTGTACCAGACCCATACATAGACATATCAGAATTAGGAATACCAGAAGAAGCAGCAAAAGAATTAACAGTACCAGAATTTATAACAGAATGGAATTTAGCAACAGCAAAAAAACAAATAAAAGAATCAGACAAACCAGTATACATAATTAGACCTAATGGTACAAGAAGAAAAGTTAGTGATGATAACAAAGAAGAAATTATTGAAGAATTAGATGTTGGTTATAGAATTGAAAGAAATTTACAAGACGGTGACATAGTATTATTCAACAGACAACCATCATTACACAGAATGAGCATGATGGCCCACACAGCAAGAATAATGCCTGGAAAAGTATTTAGAATAAACCCAATTGTTTGCCCACCATACAATGCAGATTTTGATGGAGATGAAATGAATTGTCACGTACCACAAACAGAAGAAGGAAAAACAGAGGCAAAAAGATTAATGTTAACAAGAGACCAAATAATTTCACCAAGATTTGGCGCACCAGTAATAGCACCATCAGAAGATGGAGTATCAGGATTATTTGCTTTAACATTACCACAAACAGAATTTGACAAAACACAAACAATGCAATTATTATTTGAAATGGGAATAAAAGAAATTCCAAAACCAGATAGAGGAAAAAAATATTCTGGAAAAATAATCTTTTCACAAATACTACCAAAAGATCTTAATATGGAATTTGAATCATACACTGGAAAAATATTAGCTAGTTTAGGAGTAGAACACCAAATGAGAGAAAAAGTTATAATTGAAAATGGATTGTTAAAAAGCGGAGTAATAGATGCTAATGCATTAAGTGTTGGGAAAGGAAAATTAGTTGATAAACTAGCAAGAGAATATTCAAGTGAAATAGTAGAAAAATTTTATCACGGAACAAATAGATTAACAAGTTTTATTCTAACACAAACAGGAATGACAGCTTCATTAGAAGAATACAAAACAAGTGACGAAATAAAGAAATTAAAAAAGAGAGTAATAAATGAAGCTTTCGAAAAAGGAAGAATAATAGTAAATGCTTACGAAAAAGGAACAATGGAAATTATTCCAGGAAGAACACTAGACCAATCATTTGAACAATACATGATGAAATTAGCTTTTGAAACAAAAGAAAAAGTTGAAAAAGAAGTAACAAAAGAAAAATTAGAATTTGTTACAAGAGAAAAACCAGTAATGAATACAATAGCAATGATATTATCAAAATCAAGAGGAAGCACTACCAATCTGATGAATATTGCAGGATTCTGGGGACAAGCATCAGTAAGAGAAGGAAGACCAAAAAAAGGATTTGAAAAAAGATTAATTACAACAAACAAAATAGGTGATGTTGGATTAGAAGCCGGTGGTTTTATTGAAAATAATTTTATAAATGGTTTAACAGCAAAAGAATATTTTTACCACGCAATGGGTGGAAGACAAGGAGAAGTAGACACAGGGGTATCAACAAAAGTATCAGGATACTTATATAGAAGATTATCAAATGCATTAAAAGATTTGGTGGCAACACCAGATAGAACAGTAAGAACAGCTTCTAATGCACTAGTACAATATTCTTACGGAGAAGATGGAGTATTCCCAAAAAATACTAAAAATGGTATAGCAATTAATGTAAAAGAAGAATATGAAGAAATGAAGAAAAACAAATTAATATAGGTGAATAAATGACTGATGAAATAATAGATTTAGAAGAAGAAATTCTTGACGAAGAAACAAGTAATCAAGAAGATGAAGAAACAGACGAAGTCATTGAAGAAATAGAAGAAACAAAAGATAAAAAAAAGAATGATAAAAAGGTTTATGAAGAAGAAGAAAGAAGTTGGGAACAAGTACCATTAACAAAAAAATTATTAGAAGAAATAGTAGCAGTATCAGAAGTATTCGAATTAAACAAAGAACAAACAGACAAATTAGCAGACAAAATAAAAGAAAAATATGATAATTGTTTAGTAGAACCAGGAGAAGCAGTAGGAATAATTGCTGCCCAAAGTTTAGGAGAACCTGGAACACAATTAACATTAAGAACAAAACACTTTGCAGGATCGGCAGAAGTTTCTGTTGGAAGTGGAATACAAAGAATGGAAGAAATAGTTGATGGGAGAAGCAAAGCAAAATATCCCACAATGACAATTTATTTAAATGATGAAATAAAAAAAGATAAAAGCAAAGCAGAAAAATTTGCAAAAAGCTTAATAGATGTAAGAGTAAAAGACATAATAAAGTTAAATGAAAAATTTGAAGAATTAAAATTTTCAATAGAAATTGATAAAGAAAAAGTAAAAAATTTGAATTTAGAATTAGATGAAATTTCAGAAACAATAAAACAAGGATTAAAAGATTTAAAAACAAGACAAATGGAAAATACTATACATTTCCAAATAGATAAAAAAGGAGATTATTTAAAAATAAGAAAAGAATTATTAAATTTGTTAAAAGAAAAAGTTCACGGAATAAAAGGAATAGAAAAAACTCTATTAGTAAAAGAAGAAAACGAGTACATTATAAAAACATCTGGAAGTAATTTAAAAGCAGTATTAAAATTAGAATATATTGACCAATCAAGAGTTTTTACAAATGATATAATAGAAACATCAAAAATATTAGGAATAGAAGCAGCAAGACAATTAACAGCACAAGAACTAAAAAAAGTATTAGATGATAATGGAATAGCAGTTGATATAAGACATATAATGTTATTAGCAGATTTAATGACCTACACAGGAGAAATAAAAGGCGTTGTAAGAACAGGAATAACAAAACTAAAAGCATCACCATTTGCAAGAGCATCATTCGAAGAAACAACAAAGCATCTTTTAGACGCAGCATTCAAAGGGGAAGAAGAAAAATTAACAGGAGTAGTAGAAAATCTTATAGCAGGCCAACCAATAAAAGTAGGAACAGGAATGGTAGAACTACTAATGAAATAAAATCAATTTCAAATCAGCAAAAACATTTATAAACATTCTACAAGAGAATTGTTTCAGCCTTGAGAAGAAAAAATAATGAAAATTATTTTTTTGGAGTAGGGAAAAAAAACTTTTTTTCTTTATTCAAAAAAATTCTCAAAAAAAATGGTGAGCAAAAAGCGAAACAAATTTAGTGTGGGTTTTGCCAAAAGGCAAAAAGTGCGGTGAGTAAATATGGCAATTGATGCAAACACAGAAATTAGAAGAGCTGTTGATACAGGAAAAGTTGTTTTTGGGCAAAAACAATGTCAAAAAGAATTGTTAAAAGGAAATGGACAATTAATAATATTTTCAAAAAATATTCCTATTATTGAAAAAGAAAAATTATTGTATTTAGCACAAGTAGAAGAAAAAAAAACATTTGATTTTGAACAAGATGGTTTAACATTAGGAAGTATTTGTGGAAAACCATTTGTTATTTCAACATTAATGGTAATAAACAAAGGAAAAAGCAAAGTATTAGAATTAGTTGAAAAAGAGGTTGTTAAGTAACCATTAATTGTGATTGTAATGAAGTTTTCAATGGAAGATATTTTATTGATTAATGCTTTTGAAAAAATTTCAAGAGTATCAGCAAAGGATTGTATTGTTAAAGGCAATATAATTTCGTTTTTAGTAAAAGGAAAAGAAGTTGGCAAAGCCATTGGAAAAAAAGCAATGAATGTAAAAGAACTTGAAAAAAAATTAAAGAAAAAAATAGAAATAATTGGGTATTATGAGAAACCAGAAGAAGTTTTATCAAAAACATTTGATGTAAAAATAAATGAGGTTAAAAGAAAGAGTAAAAAATTATTATTAAATCTTGATTTGGAAAACAAAAAAAAGGTTTTTATAAATATTAGAAGATTTAAAACAGTAAAAGAATTAGTTGAAAGGAATTATGGGTTGGAGATGATTTTAAATTAAAATGTTTTTACAAAGACTTTTAAAAGGGTTTAATAAAAATATATATTATTTTATTTAAAAAAATGGTGAGCAAGAATGGGTTATGGAGAATTTGCAGCGTTAAGCCTTGAAAGAAAAAGGAAAAAATGGCGTAAAAAAGATAGAAGAGTAGCAAAAAAACTAAAAATTAGAGAGGGAAATAAAGGGGACTTATTAGAAGGATCACCACAAGGAAAAGGAATAGTATTAGAAAAAAGAGGAGTTACTGCAAAACAACCAAATTCTGGGATAAGGAAATGTGTAAGAGTACAATTGATAAAAAATGGTAAAGAATTAACTGCATTAGCACCAAAAGATGGTGCAATAAAATTTATTGACGAACATGATGAA
>JAQVAR010000039.1 GCA_028690725.1 Candidatus Iainarchaeum sp. | reverse complement strand
AGTTCAAAATTAGTTTGAAAGCATTTTTTCTGTTTCTCTAAACCAATTGATTACTGTAAAAGAATCCTTTCCAGAATTACTAGCATTTGAATAAACACTCCTACCAATTCTTTGAAAACGAATACTACCAGGATGCTCTTTAACAAAATTAATCCAATTCATAAAAAACACTATTTGAATAAGCACAAACAAGTATATAAATAATTAGCTTTAAAAACATTACTAACTATAAAAACTATAGTTAAAATAATATTTTATTTTTGGTGTTTTTTTGGTTAAAATAAAAGAAGATATTAATTATCTCGAAAAAGCACTTAATTTAGTTGGCAAAAAATTTGATTTGCTAATAATTGATTTTATTAAAAAGAATGGTGGTAGAGCCAGATTTAACCAAATTTTTTCTAATATTTCTTCAATTAACCCAAGAATTCTTTCTTTACGATTAAAAGAATTTGAAAAAAATGGTTTATTAACAAAAAGTATTATTTTAGGCACACCAGTAAAAACAGAATATGCATTAACAAAAAAAGCTGAAAATTTGATTGAAATTATTGAAAAATTAAAAAAATGGGCTAAATAAAAAAATTAAATTATGTATAATTATTTAAAGAATTTTTCAATTTCTTTTTTTGGTTCAAGACTTTTTTTTGCTTGAAAATTCTTTGGAAAAAATTGTTCAAATCTTTTATCAGAAAATCTCTTATCTAAAAAAACACAAACACCTTTATCTGTTTCAGAACGAATTACTCTACCAGCTGCTTGAACAGCTTTATTTATTGCTGGAGCATTATAAGCATAATCCCAACCTTTCTTGAATTTTTTTTCAAAAAAATCAATCAATGCTTTTGTTTGTAATGAAACTTTTGCGAAAGGAACACCAACAATTATTGCACAATACAAGTGTTCACCAGGAAAATCAATCCCTTCTGCTATTGAACCACCAGAAACTGCTAATAAAACACCCCCAAAACCAGATCCCAAAAAACGAAAGTTATGTATAAGATTTGATTTTTGTTCATTATTTTGTTCTCGTTCTTGTTTCAAAATTTTTCTTGAAGTATTTATTTTTGGAAAAATTTTTTCTAAAATTTCAAATGATGGAAAAAAAATTATTGAATTACCAGGAATTTTTGGAATTATTTCATTAATATTTTTTGCTATCTCATTGTATTGTGCATCATTTCTTTCAGTGTATTTAGTAGTCGTTTTTTCAACAAAAATGTTTAACCTATTTTCTTTTGGAAAAGGAGACAAATACTCTTTTTTAACAGCATTTTTTATACCAAGAACATCAACAAACATTTGCAAGGGCAATAATGTTCCAGACATCAATATTGATGAATGAATTTCATTAAAAACTTTCCCCGAAAAATCTGAAACATCTAATGGCATAATAATCAAATTCAAACTATTTTTTCTCTCAATTATTTGTAACTTATGATTATTTTTTTGTAAAAATATTTCAATAAAAGTTAAAACTTTTAATAATGCACAATTTTCTATTCTTCGTCTAGCCATAAATAATAAACCTGCTTCCTCAATTATTTCAAAATTGTTTTTTGCCAGTTTATAGATTTTTTCCAAATCATTATCATTAACAATAGAATCAAAACGAGTTAGAGAAAGATTTTTTCCTAAAGAAACAATCTCTTCCCCAATTTCTTTTATTGCCATTTCAACTTCAAATTTTCCAACACTTTTAGCTTCCCTTTGTGCTAATTGTATAACATCTAATGACAACATTATTGTGAACATATCTCTTATTCTTTCAGACAAATTATGTGCTTCATCAACAATAAGTATTATTTCTTCCAACTTTGTTTTTGACATTGATAATATTGTTTCCCTTATTCTTTCATCAAACAAATGAGAATAATCAGCAATTATTACATCAGCTTCCCTACATTTTTCTAATGTTAATTCATAAGGACACAAATCTTTTACAAAACACTCTTTTTTTGTTTCTGCATGAGACAAATTAAATTTTTTCAACAAAAAAGCTTTTCTCTTATTATTAATGGCTCTTTGTTTTGGACTCTTCCCCTTAGTATTATTGTAATACTTACATTTACCCTCCTTCTTTTTTTTAGCACACGCATCATAAAAACCATAATTTACATTACTCAAAAAAGGATCTAAACACAAACCTTTTTTTCCTATCAAATCAACTGCTTTTACCCCTAAACCAAATTTTTGATTTATTTGTTTTATTGTCTCTAAAGCAATTTCATGTTGAGAAATTTTTGGTGTTAAAAAAAAAATTTTTTTATTATTTTGAATAGCATAGCTTATAGCAGGAGCAAGAGAAGAAACGGTTTTACCCAAACCAGTGGGAGCATTCACCAACAAAACTTTTCTATTTATTATTGCTTTAGCAAAATCATTCATTAATTGTTCTTGTTCCTTCCTAACAATTTCATGCGGAAAAAAAATTTTCATACTAAAGAAAAATTGTTTGGTGTTTTAAAACTTTGCAAGATACAATACCACTCAAATCCAAGTACTTAAAAAATAATTTTCAAAGAAAAAGCAATTTTAATATACTACTTGCAATTATTATTATATTATTTTTAAATTCGTTTTAATAGAAATTTAATTAGGGTTTCGTATGGAAGAGTATTTATCTAGGAAAGATTTGATTGCACAAGGAACAATAGAATATTTAATTATTGTTGGAGTAGTTGTTATTATTGGTTTAGTAGTTGTTTCTTTAACAACTAATCTTTTTGATGATACACAAAACATTTTTACTACTTCAACAAGAATTAGTTCAACCACAGGAATAATAAGTATTAATGAGGCAGTTGTTAATAATGATGGAAATGGTTTGATTAGTTTTTCAAATAATTCTGGTGAAACGTTAACAATAACTAGTTTGAATGTTGGCGGTAATATTTTAGATTACCCCGATACTGTTTTGGTTCAAGGCACCAACAAAGTTTTTGGTTTGAATGATTTGAATGATAGTTGTTCTTGTACTGGTTTCGAAGGAAAAACAAGAATTTGTAATGTAACAATTTATTACACTTCTCAATACGGTTTAGAAAAACAGTTTTCAACAAATGTTAGTGTTGATTGTATTATTGGAACAGTTACAACAACTAGTCAAATTTCTCTAATACAACCAATTGGATCTGATGAAGAAGAACCAAGTATTCATCTTTGTGGGGAACTTTCAGATTTACCAGAATATAGCGAATATATAATAATAAATGACTGTTCTGAAATTAGTTTTTCAGGCAATTATATTTTAAGCGATAATTTAAATTGCTCAACATTAAATATTGATGTAGATGAAGTGAATATTAATGGAAATTATTGCACATTAACAGGAAACATTACTGCAAATTCTAATAGAGCGTATTGTGAAAACCCAGATCCTTATTGTAATTATAGCTGGGAGTATTGCCAGTATGATTGTGGGTCAACATGGATTGAAGGAGAACAAAAAAATTTTGGTTTAGACAAAATAAATATTAACGGTTCAATTATTTCAACAGGAGAAAATGGTTTAGATGGAGATATGCAAGGAGGAAATGGAGCTTCCTCAGGAACAATAACAATTAATGATTCAACAATTTTAAATGACATTAATTCTATCGGAGGAAACGGAGGAAATGCTTGGGAGGAAGGAGGAAATGGAGCTTCCTCAGGAACAATAATAATAACCAACACAACTGTTTTAGGAACAATTAATTCTTTTGGTGGAAACGGAGGAAATGGAGATTGGGCTTCTGGTACTGGAGGTTCAGCAGGAACAATAACCCTTGATAATATTGAGGGGTTAACAGAAATAAATGCAATAGGAGGAAATTCTTTTTCTACTGCAGGAAAAGGAGGAGATGTAATATTTGTTATTCCTTGTCCTGATGTAATTCCCACAATTAATGTTTCTGGAGGAAACACACCAGCACATTGTTCATATAATGATTCTTGGTGCAATGAAAGCGAGAATACTTGTGTTGATATATGTGGGGGGGCTTGGCTTCCTGCCAGCACTGGTGAGAGTGGAACAATTTCTCCACCCGAAGGGATGTGCAACGCAAAAGTAATTAATGATTTTAGATTTACAAGCCCCCCATCAATTGGCGTAATTAATGAAGAAAGTCACACAATATCATTAACAGTTTCTTCAATAACAGATAGAACATCTCTTGTTCCAACAATAGATTTTATTGGATTATCAATTAATCCACTAAATGAAATAGCAAACAATTTTACTAACCCAACTATTTATACTGTTACGTCAGCAGATAATTCAACCCAAGATTATACTATTACAGTAAATCCTTTATCTGTTTATGGTATTACTTTAAATTTGAAAGATTCTTTCACAAACGAACATTTAACTGGAATCAATATTGATTGTAACGCAAATATTTATGATTTAAATGATAATGCGTATGATTCAACTAATCAAAATTCTCCAAAAAAAATTGATTTTGATCAAGGTACTTATTTATGTACTTTTTCAAAAACAAATTATGATTCAAACACAATGGTAATAACAGTTGATAACAATGATTCAATTAATATTCATCTTAATCCACAATCTTTCCCAGAAGTTAACTACCCTAATTTTTCAAGTTGTGGAACTTTAAGCGTCCCAGATGGCAATTATGTTTTAGAAAATAATATTGGTTTTGGTTCAGCATGTATAAGAATTGGAGCAAATAATATTAAAATTAGTGGAGGAAACAATACAATAACTGGCGATATTAATTCAACTGGCTCTGGTGTGTCCTCTTATACTGGATTAAAATTAGAAAATCTTATTTTGAATGGAAGAGTTATTTCAACTGGATTAGGTGGAAATGGAAGTACAGGCGGCTCAGTAACAGCAACTAATTGTATTTTATCAGAAATATATACAATAGCTGGTGGCGGAAGTGGTTGGGCAGGCGGAGCAGGCGGGGCAGTAATTCTTAATAATTCAAGTGCAAGATTAATAAACACTAAAGGTGGCGACGGTGGATATTATTATCCAGCCAACCAAGCAGGCCCCGGAGGAAATGTAACCATTAATGATTCTAACATACTAATCATTATTGCAATTGGTGGAATAGGAAGTTATATGGGTGGTGTTGGTGGAAATGGTGGAGAAGTTACATTTAATATTTGCCCCAACCCAACCCCAGATGTTAATGTTGATGGCGGATATGGTCCTGGAGGGTATGGAACAAACGGCACAATTACTCCGAGCGATTGCCATGACCCATAAATAATAATTTTAAAAAAATTATTCTATTCTTAAAAATAGTTGTTTTGATTTTTTGCTTAAAATATAATCATATTTTTCTTCAAAGTGTTCCATTACCGAAATAAAAATTGGTTGTTCTGTTCTCCTATTAATAGTTGCTTTAGGAAAAATTTTGAAATAATTTATTTTTTTTTCATTAGGTTTTAATTTTCCTAATCTTAATGTTCTAGTATTACTCAAACAATTTTTTTCAAAACCAAGATTATTACCAAGAATAATATCACAAGAAATTGTTCTTTCTTTGTCAGAATCATTTTTTATTTGAACCATCAACTCAATATTTTTTGTATGACCCAAAACAATTCTAAAAGGATTTAACTCTGTTTTTAATTCAACCATCCAACCACTATGTAATTATGTTAGCAATTATTTAAAAGAATATGTTATGTATAAATTATTTTTGTTTTGTGTTTTTAAATAATACTAAACAATACTTTTTTATGAATGATAATAAAAAAATTGTTTTGATAAGAAGAGAAGTTAAAAAAATTTTTGAAAATGCAAGTGGAAGCCACGATTGGGAGCACACAAAAAGAGTTTATAATAATTGTTTGCTTATTAACAAAAAAGAAAACGCAAATATTGTTGTTTTGAAATTATCCGCTTTATTACACGATATTGGTAGAGAAGAACAAGAAAAAAGTAGGGGCAAATTGTGTCACGCCGAAATTGGAGCAAAATTAGCATTAATAATTCTTAAAAAACACGGTTTTGATGACAATATTATCAAAGAAATAATTCATTGTATTAGAACACATCGTTTTTGGAAAAAAAATTTACCAAAAAGTTTGGAAGCAAAAATATTATATGATGCTGACAAATTGGATGCTATTGGTGCTATTGGAATTGCAAGAGCAATGCATTTTGCTGGGGAACATGGCGCAAAAATTCATAACCACAAACACAAAAATATTTATGAAACAAACCCCCTTTCAAAAGATGACACCGCATACAGAGAATTCAAAATTAAATTATGCAAAGTAAAAGAAAAAATGTTAACTATAGAAGGAAAAAAAATTGCTGAACATAGACACAAATTTATGGAAGCTTTTTTTGAAGAATTAAACAAAGAAGCAGAAGGAAAAATTTAAATACAACTTAGAATACTTTATTTCCATAGGAAAAAGATTTTTCCTAAGTTTTGGTTAGTGTTTGAAATGATTCCAGAAGCAGAGTTTGTTAGAAAAGAATTTATT